>JAZUKT010000132.1:0-3672 GCA_045643445.1 Eubacteriales bacterium | reverse complement strand
TTCTCCGAACAGAACGAGCGCTTCCCGTGCCGCGGACTGCTCCGCCTCACGCTTGGTCTTGCCGGTGCCGCGCCCGATGACGTTCGAGTTCAGCCGCGCCTCCACCCGGAATTTCTTATTGTGATCGGGCCCCGTTTCCTCGACCAGCACGTATTCGAGCAGTTCGCCGCTTGCCTGCTGAACGATCTGCTGCAGATTCGTTTTATAGTCGATGAATTCGCCGGAGGATGCGATATAGTCGATCTCCGCCTCGATGAACGGAAGCAGGAATTTCTGCACCGCGCCGAACGTCTCGCCGGAGTCAAGATACATGGCGGCGAGTAGCGCTTCAAACGCATCGGCGATGATGGATGCTCGCGTTCTGCCCTGATTCATGCTCTCGCCGTGACCGAGGAACATATAGCTGCCGAGCTCGATCTTTGACGCAAATTTCGAAAGCGCTTTCTCGCAGACGACGGCGGCACGGATCTTCGTGAGGTCGCCTTCCTGCTTATTCTTATAGGTTTCAAACAGATACGAGCTCACGACGATGGAGAGCACGGAATCCCCGAGAAATTCAAGCCGCTCGTTGAACGGGACTTTCTCGCCCTTCGCTTTCATTTCATTCGAGTAGGACGAATGCGTGAGCGCGACGGTCAGAAACTGTTTGTTTTCAAAGGTATAGCCGATCCGCTGTTCCAGCTCGTGCATCGGCTTCTGTTCAATAGACATGGTACGATTTCCTCGTTTTAGTTATTTTCAGCGTCCGCGGACTGTTCCGCTTCCTTCGCACGTTTCCGCTCGGTATATTCCGTCATCGCGGTGCTGATCTCGTCGATCACGCCCGTCCGCACGAAATTCTCCGCCTGCTTGACGGCATTGCGGAATGCACGGGCGTCGGAACTGCCGTGCGCCTTGATGACCGGCTTCTGCAGACCGAGCAGCGGTGCTCCGCCGTATTCGTCCGCGTCAAATTCCCGCTTCAGTCCGCGCAGATGGTCTTTCATGGCAAGGAAGGAAAGCTTGGTCGCCGCGTTCTTCGTATACAGTTCCTTCAGCATTCCGAAGAAGAACCCGGACATCCCCTCGACGGTCTTGAGCGTTACATTGCCGGTAAAGCCGTCCGTCACAAGCACGTCGCACGGACTGTACGGAAGCTGCTTGCCCTCGACGTTCCCGATAAAATGCACGGCGTCGAGATCACGCAGGAGAGCGTAAGCGTCGATCTGTGTCTGCGTGCCCTTATGTTCTTCCGCGCCGTTATTGAGAAGGCCGACATCCGGCGTTTTGATGCCGAACAGGTTCTTCATGTAGATGGAACCCATGATCGCCCACTGCACGAGATAATCGGACGTGACGTTTACGTTCGCGCCGGAGTCGAGCATCAGCATCGGCCGACGGAACGGCAGGATCGTGGCGATGGCGGAACGCTGCACGCCCTTGACGGGTCGGACGATCAGCGAGGATCCGACGTGGAGCGCGCCCGTATTGCCGGCTGACAGGAAGGCGTCTCCGCCGTCTTTCAGAAGGCGCAGGCCGACGGACATCGACGAATCCTTCTTCGCGCGCACAACGGCCGTCGGGTCATCTTCCATCGTGATCACGCCGTCAGCATGGACGATTTCGATATTTCTGGTATTGGCGACGGTTCCCTTGAGATGCTGCTCGATGACGGACTTCTGCCCGACCAGCGTGAGCTTTGCATTCGTGCGGAGTGAGGCCTCCGCCGCGCCTTTGACGATCTCAGCCGGTGCGTTATCACCGCCCATGGCGTCGATAATGATATTCATAGGTATCTCCGTTGATTCAGAGGTTTTGGAGCAGCGGAACGATCCGATCCGTTTCGGCAAGCGCCCGTTCGGAGAGCGCCTGATTGCGGTTCCGCTTTCCCTTCACTTTTCCTTCGAGTTTCGGCATGACGCCGAAGTTCGCGTTCATCGGCTGAAAATGCGCCGCGTCGCCCGCCGAAATGTACTGCGCCATCGCGCCGATCATCATCGTTTCCGGGAAGATGAATTTCTCCCGTCCGCTTGCCCGAAGCTCGGCGTTCGTGCCTGCGACGAAGCCGGAGGCGGCCGATTCGATATAGCCTTCCACCCCGGTCATCTGTCCGGCGAAATAGATATTCGGATTCGTCCGCATCGAGTAATCCGCGTCAAGCAGAAGCGGCGAGCAGAGGAACGTATTGCGGTGCATGACGCCGTAGCGCAGGAATTCCGCCTTCTCCAGTCCCGGAATGAGACGGAAGACCCGGCGCTGTTCCGGCCACGTAAGATGCGTCTGGAAACCGACGAGGTTATACATGGTACCGTCCTCGTTCTCCCGGCGCAGCTGGACGACGGCGTAATATTCTTCGCCCGTTTCGGGATGACGGATGCCGACCGGCTTCATCGGTCCGAAACGCAGCGTATCTTCCCCGCGCTTCGCCATGACCTCGACCGGCATACAACCCTCGAAAACTTTCAGCTTATCGCCCTTTTCAAAGTCGTGCAGCTCGGCCTCCTCGGCGTGAAGCAGCGCATCGTAGAAGGTTTCATATTCTTCTTTCGTGAACGGGCAGTTGATGTAATCGGGCGTGCCCTTTTCGTAGCGCGACGCAAAGAACGCCTTCGTCATATCGACCGATTCAAAATCGACGATCGGGGCGGCCGCGTCGTAAAAATACAGACTGTTGCCGCCGATTCGTTCCGCGATATGCTTCGCCAGTGCATCGGAGGTAAGCGGTCCGGTCGCCACAACGGTGATCTCGTCATCCGGGATCGACGTCATTTCCGCCGGGATCACTTCGATCTCCGGGCAGGAGCGGATCTTGTCCGTCACGTAATCGGAGAAACGGTGCCGATCCACCGCGAGTGCGCCGCCTGCCGCAACCTGTGTCGCACGCGCCGCTTCCATGATAAGCGAACCCATGCGGAACAGTTCTTCCTTGAGCAGTCCGCAGCCATTCGTCCATTCGGCGGAACGGAGCGAATTCGAGCAGACGAGTTCGGCGAATCCGTCGCTGTGGTGCGCGGGCGAGCGTTTCGCCGGTTTCATTTCGTAAAGCCGGACGTGTGCGCCGTGCTTCGCCGCCTGCCAGGCCGCTTCACTTCCCGCAAGCCCGGCGCCGTAAACATTGACTGTATTCATCTTATTCGTGATCGTTTTCTTCGGGCTCTTTCTTATAGCCGCAGCCTTCCTTCTTGCAGACGAGCAGATTCTTGCCCTTCTTGCGGAACAGCATACCGCCGCATTCCGGGCACTTCTCCGCCGTCGGCAGATCCCACGACGAGAACGTGCAGGCCGGATAACGGGAACAACTGTAAAAGACTGTCTTATTCTTGCCGTTCTTCATGACGATATCGGCGCCGCAATCCGGGCACTTCACACCGAGCGAACGGACTTTCTGTCTCGTGTTCTTGCATTCCGGGTAACGGGAGCAGGCATAGAAGCTGCCGAACCGGCCGGAGCGAAGGATCATGTCGGCGCCGCACAGTTCGCATTTTTCTTCGGCGACTTCCGGCTTCTTTTCGGCCAGACCTTCGCCCGATTTGACGAGCGTCTTCGTGTTCTTGCAGGTCGGATAGTTCGGGCAGGCGGCAAACTTGCCGTAGCGTCCGTTCTTGATGACCATCTTCGCGCCGCAGAATTCGCAGATGATATCAGTTTCTTCCACCGGCACGTCCACGGCATGGACATCGACGGAAGAGAGCG
>JAZUKT010000131.1:0-4738 GCA_045643445.1 Eubacteriales bacterium | reverse complement strand
AATTGAGAGCGCCTATCACGTGACGCCGGTCAAAGCGCGGCTGGCGGCGGACGTTGCGGCGGCGGAAAAACGGCTGATCACGCCGGAGAGCCGTCGGCTGTGCAGCGTTTATATCGGGATCCCGTTCTGTCCGACGCGGTGCGCCTACTGCTCGTTCGTTTCCTATACGTCGCCGGGACTGCTCAAACTGATCCCCGATTATCTGGCGGCGCTTCTTTCCGATATTGACGGGATCTTCTCCGTCATCCGCGAGCACGGCATGAAGGTGGCGTCCGTCTATATCGGCGGCGGGACTCCGACCATTCTCACGGCGGAGCAGATGAACGTGCTTCTCGATAAAGTGAACGAAAACGTCACGGAACTCGAAGAATTTACCGTGGAAGCCGGACGCCCCGATACGATCACGAAGGAAAAACTCGACGTGTTCCGTGCGCACGGCGTATCGCGCATGAGCGTGAATCCGCAGTCGCTGAACGAGGAAGTGCTCCGAAAGATCGGCCGTTCCCATACGACGGAACAGTTTTACAGAGCGTACGAACTGGCACGGGAAAGCGGCATCCGCGACATCAACGTCGATCTGATCGCCGGTCTGCCGTACGATACGACGGAATCCTTCTGCCGGACGGTGGACGGCGTCGTCGCGCTCGATCCCGAGAATATCACCGTGCATACGTTCAGCGTGAAGCGCTCGTCGGAATTCAAGGCGGAAGGCCGTTTTGATCCTGCGTCCGAGATCGCGGCGGAAAGCGTTCGCTATTCGCAGACGGCGCTCGGGGAAGCCGGATATCTCCCGTACTATATGTACCGGCAGAAGAACACGGTCGGCAATCTCGAGAACGTCGGCTACGCGAAGAAAGGCCACGAAGGCCTCTATAACATTTACATGATGGAGGAAGTCCACTCGATCTTTGCGGCGGGCGCGGGTTCGGTCACGAAACTGGTTTCGGAACCGGCAGCGGACGGCAGCGTGCGGATCGAACGTGTCTTCCAACCGAAATACCCTTACGAATATCTGAGTGGTGAAGAGAAGGCCGCCGAAAAGCTGGAAGCATTGCGCACGGCCGCCCGGGACTTTTTCGCGCCGCACGAATGAGGTACCCCATGAAAGAAATTGAACTGAATATCCACAGCACGGAAGAGGCGGAAGCGTACGTCCTCGCGTGCGAAGAAACCTTCAGCCGGGATCTGGACGAGGCGATCGAGGACGTGTTCTCGGTGCCGGACGTGAAGACGGTGGCGCTCGCCGGTCCGACCTGCTCCGGCAAAACGACGACGGCGAATAAACTGACGAAACGGATCATCCGGCACGGACAGAACGCGGTCGTCCTCTCGATCGACGATTTCTTCCGCAACCGGAAGGATCGCAACAACGTCGATTGCGAAGCTCCGGACTACGATTCCGTAGACGCGATCGACCTTGACTGCCTCAGTCGGTTCATGACGAGACTGAACGCCGGACAGCCGGTGCTCGTGCCGCATTACAGCTTTGAAGTAACCTCCCGCGTCGGATATGAGGAATACCGGCCGGATGAAAAGGATATATATGTCTTTGAAGGGATTCAGGCGGTCTACCCGGAAGTAACCTCGCAGTTCGGCGCAGGCTACCGCAGCATCTTCATCTCGGTGATGGACGACGTATCCTACCGCGGCTCGGTGCTCACGAAGCATGACGAGCGGCTTCTGCGGCGTCTCGTGCGGGATTATAAGTTCCGCGGCGCGACGGCGGAGTTCACGCTGTTCCTCTGGCACGGCGTGCGGGATAACGAGGAAAAGAACATCTATCCGAACGCGAAGAACTGCGACGTATATATCAATTCCTATCTGCCTTACGAGCCGTTTGTGCTCGCTCACCATGCGCTGCCGATCCTCGAATCGGTTCCGAAGGACAGCGACTGGCGTGACGAGGCGGAAGAGCTGATCGAGCGCCTCAGAGTGTTCGACTGCCCGTACTTTGAAGACCGCATGATTCCCGCACATTCTGTTTTCCGCGAATTTATCGGATAACAGACAGCCGGGAGGAACTTTTGGCGCATACGGAAAAGCGGAGAGGGCAGGATTTCGCCGGGGGCATTCTGATCCTGACCGTCTCGAATCTGCTCGTGAAGGCGATCGGCCTTCTCTTCAAGATCCCGATGAACTACATCGCGGGAGACGGCGGTATGGGATACTACAATTCCGCCTACGCCGTCTATACGCTTTTCTATATGCTCTCCACTTCGGGCCTGCCGATCGCGGGCTCCGTGATGATTTCGGAATACCGGGCAGACGGACAAATCGCCGCCGCCAAACGGGTGTACCGACTGTCGCTTGCGCTTTTTCTGACGATCGGCGCGGGCGTGGCGGCCGTGATGTTTTTCGGCGCGGACAGTCTGGCGGCGTGGATCCGTTCGGATGCGTCGGCGCCGGCCATCGCCGCTCTTTCGCCTGCCATTTTGTTTATCTGTATTACAAGCGCCGTCCGCGGCTATTTTCAGGGCTGCGGCAATCTGACGCCGACGGCGGTCTCGCAGTTGATCGAAGCGGGCGGAAAACTCGCAGTCGGCGTAACGGGCGCGGCCTATGCCGTTCGGATGGGATACGACGCGCCGACGGTGGCTGCTTACGCTGTGTGCGGACTGACGGTCGGCTCACTCGGCGGGATGATTTTTCTCGCGGTGGCGCGGATACTGCGCGGAGATCGTGATCTCATGACCGATTCTCCCGTTTCCGCAGTCAAACTGCCGCGCAGACGGGATCTTTTGCGCCGGTTTGCCGTATTGTCGATCCCGGTGACGGTCAGCGCGTCTGTCATGAGCCTTACCAATATGATGGACACGGTGCTGATCCAGCGGACGCTCCGACAGACGGGCATGGGAGCCGGGGAAGCCGCCGCCCTGTACGGCAACTATACCTCGCTCGCCGTCCCGATCTTCAATCTGCCGCCCGTTTTTATCTATCCGCTCGCTGCCGCACTTGTTCCGACGGTGGCCGCCGCCTTTTCGTCCGGCAGACGGGAGGAAGCGGCTGAAAAAGTCGGCTCCGCGCTGCGGTATGCGGTGCTGATCGGACTGCCTGCCTCGCTCGGTATGGCGGTCATGGCCGATCCGCTGCTCTGCCTTCTGTATCGGGATTCCTCCGCGCATCTGGCGGCGCCGCTTTTGACGCTTTTGTCTCCCTCCGCGTTTTTTGTCTGCATTCTCGCCGTTACGAACGCCGTTCTGCAATCGTGCGGTCAGGAGCGGAAGCCGGTCGTCTCCATGCTGGTCGGCGCGGTCGTGAAGGGCGTTACAAGCGCGCTCCTGCTTCGACGGTTCGGGATCGCGGGTGCGCCGCTGTCGACGTTTTGCTGTTATTTTGTCAGTACCGTTCTGAATTTCCGGTTTGTGATCCGCTATACGGGCGTACGTCTCCGATTCGGTCAGACGTTCGTCAAGCCGCTTCTGGCGGGGCTGGCCTGCGCGCTGACTGCCGCCGGACTTGATCGCCTGCTTGCCGGACGGATCGGGCAGAGCGCGGCGTGCCTTCTCTCCATCGGAGCGGCGGTCGTCGTGTATGCCGGTCTGATCGTGCTGCTCGGCGCGGTCACGGCGGCGGACGGAGCCCTGCTGACGGAACGCTTTCATAAGAAAGGAAAAAAACTTGAAAATCCGTGACATGAAACAAAAACTGCTGGCCGAGGAGAAACACGATTTTGAATCGCTCTGTCAGCTGACCGAGATCCTGCGCAGCGAAGAGGGCTGCCCGTGGGATCGTGAACAGACGCATGAAAGCATCCGCACCGATCTGATCGAAGAAACCTACGAAGCCGTGGAAGCGATTGACAAAGCGGACGCCGCCCTGCTCCGGGAGGAACTCGGCGACGTGTTGTTCCAGGTGATCTTCCACAGCCGGATCGAGGAGGAAGCCGGGCGTTTCTCGGTGAACGACGTGATCGGCGATATCGTTGATAAGATGATCCTGCGCCATCCGCACGTATTCGGCGAGGTGAAGGCCGATACGTCCGCCGAGGTGCTCGAAAATTGGGATAAGATCAAGGAAAAAGAGAAAAAACGCGATACGCTGAAAACCGTTCTCGAAGCGGTGCCGAAGCAGTATCCGGCGCTGCTCCGGGCAAGGAAAGTCCAGAAGAAGGCGAGAAAAGGCGGCCTGACGGTGGACGGTTCCGCGGCTCGATTGACGGAACTCGCCGAAGCGGCAGGTGCGGCGGAAACGGCGGACGAACGGAATGCGCTTCTGACGGAACTGATCTGGCAGGCGGTGTCGCTCGGCGGTGCGGACGCGGATCTCGAAATGCTGCTCGGCGCCTATACGGACAGGTTCATCGACGCCGTGCCGGACGAAGAGTAAAAACGAAAGGACAATCTTATGAGACTCGATAAATATCTGAAAGTGTCGCGCATCATCAAGCGCCGTACCGTGGCGAACGAGGCGTGCGATACCGAACACGTCGAGGTCAACGGCAAGCGCGCCAAGGCCTCCTACGACGTGAAGGAAGGCGACGTGATCGCCGTGACGTACGGTGAGAGAACGCTGCGGTTCCGCGTGCTCGACGTGCGGGAACACGTGGCGAAGGCGGACGCCGGATCCATGTATGAAGTGATCGAGGGCTGATACAACATTCCCCGGGAAAGGCGGCATATGCCGTGCTTCGCGTGCATACAATCAAACAAACGAACAGAACGGAGTTTGATATGGACGAAGCACAGGACATATGCCTTTTTTCGCGCAAACGGATGGAATTGACGGGAATCGAAGAGGT
>JAZUKT010000130.1:0-2713 GCA_045643445.1 Eubacteriales bacterium | reverse complement strand
AGTGCGCAGCAGCTCTGACCGTAGCGTGCGGCGCGGTTGAAGGTGCTGCATCCTCCGGCGAACGTGCCGCCGCGGAACGTGTGCTTCGTCTTGAGGTAGGCGAACCAGTGATTGGACAATTCCTTCATGATGCTGTCGACGTAATCGTTGTCGTTGCCGAAGCGCGGCGCGGACATAAACACCTGACGCATTTCCTCATAGCCCTCGTAGTCCGAACGGAGCGCCGTCAGCATTTCCTCCATCGTGTACCGTTTTTCTTCAAATACGAATTTTTTGATGGCGGCAAGCGAATCCACGCAGTTCGGCATGCCTTCGGAGAGAATCTGTCCGTCGCCGTAGAGCGGACCGCCGTCCTTGTAATCGCGTCCTTTTTCGAGGCAGCCTTCGATCAGGCAGGAGCGCCACGGAGAGGGCGCATACCGGGCGTACGTCATCTGCGACGAAACGGAGAGCGCCGTCGCCACGTCCGTGATGTAATCCACCTGGCGGTACAGTGCCTGCATCAGTTCGTCGAACGAAGCGAATTTCGCCGCGTCGCCGGTGTGGATGCTGACGGTTTCGCCGCGCCGGATGTCCATGCCGTCAAAGAGCGCGAATTCGAGGCATTTTCCGAAGTTGACCTCGCCGTCTTCGAGTCCCATGTGAGACTTACCCATGATGTCGATCTGATTGCAGCCGTTCATGCAGTAGAGGTGGCTGTGGATCGGCGGAATACCCATTTTTTCGGGCGCCGGGCAGACGACCTCGTCGTTGTAGAGTGCGGGCATACCGATCCCCGTTGAGAGGACTTCGGCGGCGCGTTTCCAAAGGGCGTCCGGCGTGTTGCGATGAACGCGCAGCGTGATGTTCGGCGTCTGGAAACGGTGCTTTTCGGCGAGATCGAGGATCACGTAGGTGAGTTCGTTCGTCTGATCGACCCAGTTTTCGTCGCTGCCGCTCAGGCAGAGATTCCAGGTGCGCGTTTCGTGGAAAGCCTGCCACAGACGATCCATCTGTTCGAGCGCGTCAGTCGGATCGGTGGCGCGCCATGCGTCGAGGAAGTACTGATCCAGCCGTCCGGGCGAGTCGATGCCGTCGAAGGAGAAGACCATCCAGAAGAAGAGCACGGCCGAACGCATATCGGTGGCCGGATGCCGCGGAATGATTTCAAACCGGCGGGCTGTTTCGAGATATTCAAATTTGACGGCAGGATCGGTCGCCGCGTCGGCAAGCTCCAGCGCGAGGGCGTGGAAACGGTCGCCGAGCAGGTCGATCGTGTCGAGGAAGATCGTGCAGCCGTCGTAGAAACCGGACGCGCCGGGATTCACCGTGCGGTAGTGTGCGATCATTTCGCGGAGCCCGATCGTGCCCTTGTGCAGGAGGCGGTCGTAATCCGGATTCGAGTGTCCGGCCCAGCCGCCGCCCCAGCAGGCATTGAGCGCGACGAGATCCTTTTCGTATACGCCCTGATGTGCCGTAACCTGAGCGCGGGTTTCATTTTCCCGCATGACGGCTTCAATTCTGCGGAGTTCTTCCGCCAGTTCGGGATATTTTTCGCAGTTTTCGTCAAACTGGCCTTCGTGAAAATGGATGCCTTCGCCGAACGTGTAACCGATGGCAGACGTCGGCGTGTCGTTCGTTGTGAAGGGCAGGTAGGTGCCTTCGGGAATGCGCAGTCCGCACAGTCTGGCGAGCGCCTGGGAGGCAAGCGCCATGCGGATATTCTGCGGCTTGTCGGCGTTGGCGGCAAAGGTTGCGCCGTACGGTTCGATTTCAAAAACAGTAGGCATAGGACACCTCGGATTGACAAATATTCAATACTATTGTAGACCATTTTGCCGGAAAAGTCAAGCAAAAAAAGTACGGCCTGTCCCGGAGGATAAGCCGTACTTTGATATGAAATTGCTAATTAAAATCAGACACCGGCCTTGGAGCGTTCCATGTGTTCGATTTCGGTTTCGTTGTGCGTCGGAACGTAACCCGGAATCGGCAGGAGCTTTTCGTGGATCACGTCGATGATCGTATCCGGATACGGGAAGAAGAAGGTTTCGAGCTCGTGCGCCGGGGTGATCCAGTTGCGGGAACCGAGAGCGATCGGAGCGGCGTCGAGGTAATCGAACGCGAATTCGGTGATGTTGGCGGCCATGTCCTTCATGACGGAGTTGCGTTCGCACGCGTCGCCGACGATGAGGATGCGGCCGGTCTTCTTCACGGATTCGACGACCTTCGTGTAGTCGAACGGAACGATGGAACGGGCGTCGATGACTTCGGCGGAGATGCCGTACTTTTCATCGAGCGTCTTGGCTGCTTCGAGGGCACGGTAGAGAACGGCGCCGATCGAGAGGATCGTGACGTCCTTGCCTTCGCGCTTGATGTCGGGGTCGCCGAGTTTGACTTCGTAAACGCCTTCCGGAACGCCGCCCTTGAGGAATTCTTCGCCCTTGTCGTAGATACGCTGGGATTCAAAGAAGATGACGGGATCGGTGCCTTCGAGCGCGGAGGTCATGAGGCCCTTTGCGTCAGCAGGCGTAGCGGGGAAGACGACCTTCAGACCCGGGATGTGAGCCGGCAGAGCGGTCCAGTCTTGGCTGTGCTGTGCGCCGTACTTGGAGCCGACGGAAACGCGGAGCACGACGGGCATTTTGAGGATGCCGGCGGACATGGACTGCCATTTTGCAAGCTGGTTGAAGATCTCGTCGCCGGCGCAGCCGAGGAAGTCGGCATACATCAGCTC
>JAZUKT010000129.1:0-3406 GCA_045643445.1 Eubacteriales bacterium | reverse complement strand
CGGGCAATAAACCGACGGCGGCGGGAGAACGACGTGAATTTGCCCGGCTTCTCTTGA
Source organism: Eubacteriales bacterium (assembly GCA_045643445.1). Lineage (GTDB taxonomy): Bacteria > Bacillota > Clostridia > Oscillospirales > CAG-272 > UMGS1696. Next base: position 3,349 of record JAZUKT010000129.1, on the reverse strand, counting down.
TTTGATGGAAAAAATATGGTATAATAGTCCTGTTCCCGGAACGAAAACGGGAGAAAAACGACCGGAACGGAAGGAGGCGCGGCGTGATGGCTTTGCAGGAATCCGGCGAAATGTATCTCGAGACCATCTATATTCTACTGCGCCGTGACGGACGTGCCCGGGCGGTGGATGTAAGCGAATACATGAATTTCTCGAAGCCGAGTGTCAGCCGGGCGCTGGGGCTGCTCCGGGAAGGCGGATATCTTCTGACCGACCGAGACGGCTATCTGACGCTGACGGAGGCCGGGGAAGAGCTTGCGTCGAAGATATACGAGCGGCACACGATCCTGACGCGGGTGCTGACGTCGCTCGGCGTCGGAGAAGAGACGGCGGCGGAGGATGCGTGCAAGATCGAGCACGATATCAGCGACGAGACGTTCGAGGCGATCCGACGTTATTTAGACGAACAAAAATAACGGATAATCTTTGTCCGCAATAAGTTTTGCTCGAGCTTTTTCAAAAGCTCGCAGGGTCAAGGGACAGCGTCCCTTGGCGACTTCCGCAGAAGTCGAAATACCCAGGCGTTCAAGCGATCCTCTTTTTGTTTCTTTTTCTCCTGCGCAAAAGGAGAAAAAGAAATACTGTATTTCTTTATTCCTGTAAACAAGGCTGCCGCCCTTACGTTTCCGCGTAACGACGACAGCCTTTTCTGATTCAATTTATTTAGTTCAGACCGATGGACTTGAGGTAGTTGTAGCTCTTTCTGAGGCATTCGAACGGGTCTTCGCCGTGGCAGTCATCCTGCTCGACGTACGCGTACTTCGTGCCGACGGAATCGAACTTTTCAGCGAGTTTTTCGAAGTTGAAGACGTTGCCGCCGCCGACCCAGGACATGGAGCGGTTGCCGGCTTCGTCGATGTACATATCCTTGAAGTGAACGACCGGGAGACGGCCTGCGAGACGGTCGATTTCCTCATCGAGGTTGCCGCCGCCGAACTTGACCCAGTAGGTGTCGAGCGTGAAGCCGAGCTGATCGGGCGTGAAATCGTCGGCGAGATGCTGCATGATGGAGCGGCCGTCGTCGAGGAGCGTTTCATATTCCCAGTCGTGGTTGTGATACATGAAGATCTGACCGGCTTCGTGGATCTTATCCATGGCGGGGCGAATGAGCGGATTGGAAACGAATGCCGGATAGCCTTCGTCCCAGCCGGGCATACTGCCGATGCCGATGTGATCGCAGCCGAAATGCTTGTGTTCCTTGATGACGTTTTCGGTATCGTTGAGGATACGGTTGAAGTTGAAGTGCGTGAGCTGGCAGGTCAGACCGTTCTGCTTGAGCTGATCAGCGAGCCATTCAGCGGTGTAGCCGCAGGTCGCGGAAACCTGAACGCTCGTGTAGCCGATATCGGCCACCTTCTTGAGTGTTTCGGCGAAATCGTCGAGCGTCTTCGTGAATTCATGCAGGGTGTATAACTGAGCACCGATGATCATGGGAGTTCTCCTTTTTGCTGTCAGAAATTTTCACTTCCTATTATCCGACATTTCATCGGATTTGTCAAGGGCGTTTCCGAAATATCAGCGTAATCCGATCAGGTTCCGCTGTTCTTTTCGATGATTTTGAGGTTTTCCGGCAGGATGCCCGCCTGTTCGTAGACGATTTCGGAGATCTGCGCGACGTCGCCCGGCAGGAGTCCCGTGGATTCCACGACGATGCTGCATTTGTCCTCGCTGATCACGGCGACGCACGGGTCAAAGCCTTTCGACTGCACGAGCGATTCGATGTTCGCTTCCCGTTCGATCTCCATCGCCAGCCCGCTGATGCCGTCGAGCGCCGCCTGACGGGCTTCCTCGAGCGCCGTATCGCTTTCGGAGACCGTTTTCAGCACTTCCATTGCCTCGTCGCGCGCCTGCTTGCGTTCGAGTGAAACAGTGGCGAAATAATCGCTCTTCGAGGCGGCGGAAGCGGGCGGCGTGGAGGACGAGAGATCGACGGCCAACTTCGGTGCGGCGGCGTCATGGTCGCGGAGAATGAAATTGAGCGTGACGGCGCATCCGAAAACGAGTACCGCGCAGATGGCGATCAGCGTTTTCGGGCCGATTTTGCGGACGGCCTGCCGCGTTTTTTCGGTTAAATTCTTGAGTTTCATGGGAAACCTCCTCTTCTGTTGCTGATTCATCGTATGCGCCCGCCGCGCGCTTTATGCGGGATTCTGCGAATTGCGTCCGTTTTTAAGGCGGAAGCCGTGAATGGCGCGGTGGTGTCTTAACTGCCTGCCACGCGGATTCGGTTCGACGGCAGACCGAGCGCGGCGGATAGGAGCTCCGTCACCGTTTCGCGGACAGCGGGCGAATCGCCGCCGGTGCAGACGACCGCCTCGCCGCGCACCACCGGGTAGATTTCGCCGAGCAGCACCGCCTCCTCGCCGTCCTTGAGGATCAGATAATCGGACGACGCGCCGCCCGCGTACTGCTTTTCCTCGGAACAGTCGAGCGTCAGAAAGACCTCGGCTTCTTCAATACCGCCGATGCTCCGGCAGAGCGTGCGGATCCGCTCTTCCAGATATTCCGTATAAAAACTGACGTCCGTCATCCCGGAAGACGACGGTTTCGTCTGTTTGCCGCCGAGCCGTCCGCCGATCAGAAGCAGCAGGACGCCTGCCGCCGCCAGTCCGAAAATGAGCGCCTGCTTCGCGGAGAAGCGGAACGCTTTTTTCTTTTTGTTTTCCATAATCACTCCTTATGTCAGGATCAGAACGGGTACGCCGAGTTCGTCTTCAAGCGTCCGCCGGAGTTCTTCGCGCCGTGCATACGGGCATTCCCCCGGGATCAACTGCACCTCGCCGAGCGTGCCGTCCTCTTCCGTGATCAGCGAGACGCGCATTCCGTCCGTTTTCACGCCGTTTTGCTCTGCCAGTCGGAAGATGGCCTCGGCGACGATCGACCACTGCTCCGTTTCCGGCGAATACGTTTCGGTTTCACCGGGCAGGATTTCGCCGAGCCATTTCTGTCGGTCAAACGAGCCGTTACGACAAGAGCGGATCGGCATGAGCAGAACCGAAAGGACGCAGAGTCCGGCCAGCACCTCGACGGCACGACGGCCGGCCATCTTTTTCGGGATCAGCTGAACGGCCAGCTGCGCCGCGGCGGTGACGGCGATGAGGGCGTGAAACCAGCTTGACAAATCGGCCTCCTTTTATCGGACGGATGTGCCCGTGAATACGACCAGGGCGAACAGAAACAAAAGGGAAGTGAAGAGCACCGCCGCCGTCAGCAGTTCCGCCACGCCTTTCACGTCGTCGATCAGCTTGCCGTCCACGCCGAGCAGTTCCGCACACGACGCGGTCATCGAAAGATACAACTGCCAAATGAG
>JAZUKT010000128.1:0-1659 GCA_045643445.1 Eubacteriales bacterium | reverse complement strand
CCGTCGATCTTGAAGCCGGAGGACGACACAACAGAGAACGAAGTGTGACCCGTTCCGTCGCCATAGCGCGTCGTATTCGTGTGGGTGACTTCATGCTCCCGGCTCACGCCCGTGCGTCGGTCGGTAAACGTATAGCGATACGGCTTCAGAACCCCGATCTTATCGCAGACAGCCTCATACACCGCGACACGGGACGGCGTTTCGAGGACGTAGCTCTGATTCAGCTTTCCCGTCCAGTGGAAGTAATAATCCTTCGTCGGCTCGTCGCTGTTCCTGACCTGTTCGGCAATGACCGGATCGACCGGCTTCTGCACCGTCTCAAACGGAGAATCGCCCGGAACCTTTTTACTGTCCCGCACCATTTTGATGACCGCCGCCGCAATCGCGATCAGTCCGACCGCCAGGATCAGATACGGAATGAACACGCCGTCGGACGACTGGATCACTTCGGGAGACGCGGGATCGTACCGCACTCCGACCGTTCCGCCTTCCTTCATGGAGGAAGAATAGGCGGGATATTCAAGTCCTTCGTGGCGGTTTCCGTCCGCGTCCGTGTACGAGACGAACACCCGGTACTGCGTCTCGCCGTCCGCGTCCTCGCAGGATTCGATCCGTTCGATCACGCCGTCCGCGCTCGCGAGTTCCGCCTTCGGTCTCGAGATCACGATGCCGGAGAGCACAACGAACAGCAGACCTATCAGCAGCAGCGACACGTAGAAGCGGATCCGTTCGATTTTTCGCAAAGCGTTCCAGAATTTCACGATCGTTTTCCCCGTACTGTCAAAGTTGTTCGCGGATCTCAGCCAGCTGGCGGAGCGCCTTCGGATTCACGATGCCGGTGCGGTCGATCTCCATGTTGAAGGTCGTCATCCGACGCGCCGCGAGGTTGTTCTTCACGAAGGCAAGCACGTCGTCATTCGAGAAACGCGGATCCGAGAACGGCCGGTATTCCCTGACGATGTACGCCCATCCGGGATTGTCGATGCAGAGCCAGCGGTGGTCGTACATCCCGTTATCCGGGCACGGCGGGAACGGTTCGTCGAGTTCGACCGATTCACCGGCGTAGTAATCCTGCCGCGGATGATAGAGATAGCGGAGTCCGACGCCGGAATTGAGCGTCACGGCGCAGTCCTCATATCCGGCTTTGGCGGCGCGGATGTAATCCTCCCACGGGAACTGCCAGTCACGCATATCGCAGTTGACCGCCTTATGCGGGCCGCTGTTATCAAGCGTGTAGCAGCTGTCGAACCACCAGCCGTCCATCTTTCTGCCGTAGCGGCGGGCGATGCACTCGACGATGCCGCAGATGTTCCGCGCGAACTGATCGAGATCGCCCTCTACGCCGTCCGCATAGCCGCAGGCCTTCGCCCACGTGGGGTCGTCCCGGCCGTTGCAGGAGTGATTATAGTAGCCGATATAGCGGATGCCCGCCGCGTGAAGTTCTTCCATCAGCTCGCCGAGCAGATCGCGCTTCGTCGTCCGGCCGGGCAGAATGCTTTCCAACGGCTCACACGGGAATGCGAGATACTGCTCTGCGTGTGCCATCGTGAAAATAATGTGACCGACGCCCGCCGCTTTGAGTGAACGCACGAAACGCGGCACGTTGAAGCCGTTCTCCGCATCCTCGAAGGAGCCGCGCGTGCCGTCCTGCTCCGTCGT
>JAZUKT010000127.1:0-2137 GCA_045643445.1 Eubacteriales bacterium | reverse complement strand
CAAGGCTGTTGACCTGCTCTTTTAACTTTTTCTCCATCGCAACGATCTTCCGGAAGGATTCGAGGAAAAGCTCGGTCACTTTGGTGATTTCGTGAATTTTTTCCACTGTATATCCACGACGGAGCAGCTCGCAGATGGCGTAAACATAATCATCACGGGATTTCCCGAGATAGGTTTCGATTTCTTCGTCGCTCATGGTGTCAAATTTTGCCTTATGGAAGTGGCAGACGCCGGTTTCCAACGAGCGGACCGATTTGAGGAAACATTCTTCCAACGTGGAACCGATTCCCATCACTTCGCCGGTCGCCTTCATCTGCGTACCGAGTGCGTTCGAGGCGTCGGCAAATTTATCGAACGGGAAACGCGGGAATTTCGCTACGATATAATCGAGGCTCGGTTCGATGGCAGCGGTGCCGCCCGCGACCGGGATCTCTTCAAGCGACATACCGAGCGCGATCTTGGCGGTGACGCGGGCAATCGGATAGCCGCTCGCCTTCGACGCCAGTGCGGAGGAACGGGAGACGCGCGGGTTGACTTCGATGAGGAAGTATTCGCTGGAATCCGGGTTCAGCGCGAACTGGACGTTGCAGCCGCCCTCGATCTTCAGTTCGCGGATGATCTTGATGGCGCTGTCGTAGAGCATTTTGAGGTCGTGCTCGTTCAGCGAGAGGATCGGCGCAACGACCATGGAGTCGCCCGTGTGAACGCCGACGGGATCGACGTTTTCCATGCCGCAGATCGTGATGGCGTGGTCGTTCGAGTCGCGCATGACTTCGAATTCGATTTCCTTATAGCCGCGGACGCTCTTCTCGACGAGCACCTGATGGACAGGCGAAAGTTTGAAGGCGTTAAGGCCGATCTCGATGAGTTCTCCTTCATTATACGCGAAGCCGCCGCCCGTGCCGCCGAGCGTGAAGGCAGGACGGAGCACGACCGGGTATCCGATATCGAGCGCGGCTTTTTTCGCTTCTTCAAGGTTATAGGTGATCTCCGACGGGATGGTCGGCTCGCCGATGGACTGGCACATTTCCTTGAAGAGTTCGCGGTCTTCCGCCCGTTCGATACTCGTGACAGGCGTACCGAGCAGTTCCACGCCGCATTCGCGGAGAACGCCCTTCTGATTGAGCTGCATGGCAAGGTTCAGGCCGGTCTGTCCGCCGATGCCGGGCACGATGGCGTCCGGGCGCTCGTAGCGGAGGATCTTCGCCACGTATTCGAGCGTCAGCGGCTCCATGTAAACTTTGTCGGCAATCGTCGTATCGGTCATGATCGTCGCGGGGTTCGAATTGCAGAGGATGACTTCGTATCCTTCTTCCTTCAGGGCGAGGCAGGCCTGCGTGCCCGCGTAGTCAAATTCAGCCGCCTGACCGATGACGATCGGGCCGGAGCCGATGATCAGTACCTTCTTGATATCCGTTCTTTTTGCCATACTGTCCTCCCGAACCAATGGTTCTGTATGATAATCGTAAATTCTTAACCGTTTCAGATGCGGCGGTAGACGGGTTTCCCGTTCACGACCGTGAGATAGCAGACGCCCGAGAACGTCATGCCCTCGTACGGCGTCGCCTTCCCCATCGAGCAGAAATTCCGGGGATCGACCGTTTCGACCTCGTCAAGCCGCCAGACCGTATAATCTTCGACGAGCGGCAGACCGAACCGTTTCCGCGGCGCCGCCGTCAGAAGATCGACGAGTTTTTCGAGCGTGATCACGCCCTCTTTCACGAGCTTCGTGTAGAGCACCGGAAACGCCGTCTCCAGTCCGACGATGCCGAACGGGCCGCCGAATCCCTTTGCTTTTTCCTCCGCGCTGTGCGGGGCGTGGTCGGTGGCGATCATGTCGATCGTGCCGTCCCGGATCCCTTCGATCAGCGCCAATCTGTCTTCCCGGCTTCGGAGCGGCGGATTCATCTTGAACCGTCCGTCCTCCCGGAGATCGTTTTCATCGAGCGTCAGATAATGCGGCGCGGTTTCGCAGGTGACGTCCACGCCGTCCGCCTTCGCCTGCCGGATCAGTTCCACGCTCTCGCGGCAGGAAATATGGCAGACGTGATACGCGCATCCCGTCTCTTTCGCCAGCCGCAGATCCCGCTTAATCGGCCGCCACTCGCTCTCCGAGCAGATGCCCGGAATGCCGTGC
>JAZUKT010000126.1:0-15688 GCA_045643445.1 Eubacteriales bacterium | reverse complement strand
TAAAAATGCCCGGTGCTGTAATGATTCTTGAAATTGGAGATTTCGCCCTTAATGGTAACGTGATTCAGCGGAGCAGTACTGTCAACGAGCCGTTTGATGTATTCATTCAGCTCGGTAACGGTCAGCGCACCCGGGAACTGCTCACGCTGCTCCGGTGTTTCATTCCATTCATAATCCATGCGTCATTTCCTTTTGAACCTGTTCTCTGGCTAAAAGCGCAACGCCCACCGCGTTATCGGATGAGCAGGCCGCATCAGCAAATAATCCGTAGGGAGACAGCGTCCGGCGAATCGTGCGGGAGCTCATGACGCCGCCCGCGTACAAAACGGGAAGTTTCCCGACCTTTTCCATGGCGTTGACGGTCATCTGTTCCAGCGTCCGTGCGATAAAAGCAAGCGTATAGGCGGACGTTTCGACCATATCGCCCGTTTCTTCATATAAAGCGGCGGCCTTATTTTCAAGCCCCGAAAGATTACACCACGTTCCGTCAACGGATAACTTCGGCAAACGGATCGAACCGGTCCGGTCGAGAGCCGCCGCATCCATCGCAGCACCGCACGGAAAAGTGAGTCCCATACGCACGCCGGTTCGGTCGATCGCCTGCCCCGCGTTGATGTCCCGCGAGCCGCCGATCTGTGTAATACGGAAAATACGCTCAGGATCGGGCTCGCACAGCAGTAAATCGGTCGTACCGCCGGAAACGTGAAAGGCGAGAAACGGCTCGCGCATCAAATCGTCCGCTTTTTCTCCGGCTGCGGAAACAAGCGCCGCCATGATATGCCCGGCCTGATGCGAAAACGGATAGGCGGTCACGTGCAGGAGCGCAGATGCCATCGCAGCGGAAGACTGACCTGCCAGGAAACACGGCATATAGGAGCCTTCCACATCACGCGGCGTCTTCGAGAATCCGATCGCTTTGATCCGATCCCCGTATTCCGCAAGACAGCGGCTGATGTCGTCGGCTGCATCCGGGAGATTCTTCACGTGGTGAAAGAGCGCGTCGCTCTGGCGGAGTCCACGTTCGCCTTCCCGGACAGGCAGCAGATGCTTGCTGTTCAGAAGAATCGTTCTGTCGTCATCCACGAGAGCGACCGAGGTCGTATAATTGCTCGTGTCGATCCCGAGGAACAGCGTTCGTTTCATTCTTCCGCACCGATCTTTTCGAGCGCGCGGGCGATTTTATTGAGAATCCCGTTGATGAAGGCAGGTGCGGCGTCATCATCGTACGTCTTCGCGAGTTCTATCGCCTCGTTGATGACGACCTTCGCCGGAACGTCCGTTTCGGTGAGTTCATACACGGCCAGCCGCAGAAGCGAGCGCGTCACCGCAGACATTCTCGACACCTTCCAATTGACGGCAGTTTCCTCGATAAGCGTGTCAAGTTCCGCTTTCTTCGCAGCAATCGCGTAAAACGCATCACGAACCGTATCGTCCGTTTCGGCGTCTTCATCAAAGTAATTCGTATAAACAGATTCGGCAGACGATTCGGAATCAAAGTCCCATGCAAACAGTAATTTGAAGGTCAGTTCCCGTGCCGCGTGCCGCGATAATTTCTTGTCAGCCATATGATGCTCCCTGCCGTTTCAGGCAATTGTAATCCGTAATCAGAAATATAACCAATCATATCATATTATACCGCTTTTGTCGCCGGATGTCAACGGATATTGAACGAATATACATTTATTTTATACATTTTTTCGAGTCTGTCCATCACTGAATCACGAAAAAAACGGCGGCAAGGATTGATTCCTTCCCGAATTTCTGCTATGATAGTGTTATACAAGCAATGAATAAATGTTTGACTATACAGGGAGAGAAAATGGACACCTTTACGCTACGCACCATTGCCCGCATCCGCACGGGCTTTCCGACAAAGTTCGGTCTTCCCCGTCAGAGCGGCGTTGCTCCGTCTCTCAGCGGAACGGTCGTTTTTGAGCCGACCTACCGTGATGCAGAAGCGCTGCGCGGACTCGACGGGTACTCGCATCTCTGGCTCATCTGGGGCTTTTCCGCCGGTTTTTCAGCCGGAAGTGCCCGAGACTGGTCACCGACCGTCCGTCCGCCAAGACTCGGCGGCAATACCCGCATGGGCGTATTTGCCACACGCTCACCGAATCGGCCGAATCCGCTCGGACTTTCTCTCGTCAAGCTTGAAGGGATCTGCACCGACACGCCGGATGGTCCCGTTCTGCTCGTATCCGGCATCGACATGATGGACGGCACGCCGATCTACGACATCAAACCGTATCTGCCGCATGTCGAGAGCGTACCCGATGCCGTAGGCGGATTTGCCGCGGAACAATCCGGAAGTCGGTTATCCGTCGAAATTCCGGAAGCGCTTTCCGCCGCTCTGCCCGCCGATTATATAACCGCTTTGACGGAAGTACTGCGCGACGATCCGCGGCCATCCTATCAACACGACCCTGAGCGCATGTACGGCTTCCCGTTCGGCGGTTATGAGGTTAAGTTCCGCGTGGTGGAATCGACCGCCATCGTGTGCGAAATTCGCTCCATAACGTAACAAAACAGCGATCAGCCGAAATTCGGCCAAGCACTGTTTCTGACGTTGTCTCTTGTTTTTATCCAGTCCGTATGTTATAATTATTTCGCAATCAAGTAAGTTAAAAGACATACCATATTCGGAGAACATTATGGAATTTTTCTGCGGTACCGGGCTCAAGCGTCCGATTCGTCTCTCGGAAGCGACCAGGGCATTCGCCGCCGAGAGTATGCACGGCAAATACGGCGAAGAAATGTTCGAAACGCCCTTCGTCACCATCGACGATGTCGCCGATTTTCAGTCGCTCAGTCCAAACGACCGTTATTCCGTCTGTATCGACAAGATCGTGCGGGAATGTCCGATCCGACTCGTGCCGGGCGAAAAAATCGTCGGCGCCGCTACGCTCGGACTCGCATCCGAACATATTATCCCCGTCCGCCGCTTCGGAAGCAACGTGATGGGTTCCGTCAGCCACGTGACGCTCGGCTTCGACCGTGTGCTGAAAATCGGGATCTGCGGCATCGAGCAGGAGCTGAACCGTTATACCGATATGCCGTACACGCAGTATCTGCGCCGGATCATCTCGTCTTTCCGTATCTGGCACGCCCGCTATCTTGCGGCAACAGAAAAGGATAATCCCGTCTGCCACGAGCTGCTGCTTCAAGTTCCCTTCCAACCGCCGCGCACGTTCCACGAAGCCGTGCAAAGCCTTTGGTTCACCTTTGCCTTCACGCGCCTCTGCGGCAACTGGCCCGGAATCGGACGGATCGACGAAATGCTCGGCCCGTACTTGAAGCATGATCTCGAAGCGGGTATTCTGACACTCGCCGAAGCGCGGGAGATTCTTGCACATCTCTTCATTAAGGGATGCGAATGGATCCGCACAGACAGTCCGCTCGGCAGCGGCGACGCGCAGCATTATCAGAATATCGTTCTCGGCGGCATCGACCGTGACGGGAATGATGTTGCCAACGAAGTGACCTATCTGGTTCTCGACATCATTGAGGAACTCGGCATTTCCGATTTTCCCATCACTGTCCGGCTTTCGCACAAAACGGATCCGAAACTTCTCACACGGGTGGCCGAAGTCGTCCGTTACGGCGGTGGCATTGTGGCCGTTTATAACGAAGAACTGATTCTTCGGGCACTTGAAGGTGTCGGATACGATCCGATCGAAGCGAGATGCTTTGCCAATGACGGCTGCTGGGAAGTACAGATTCCAGGCAATACCGATTTCATATATGGTCCGTTCGACGCTTATTCCGTTCTGATGAAGAATACGATCGGTCTGCCGGACAATCCGCGTCACTTCGATTCGTATGAAGAATTATGGCAGGCGTTTGTCGAACAGCTTCGTCTTGTCATCGAACAGATACTAAAAGAGAGAGTCCTCAGCCGGAACGACGGCCCGTCCGTTGAAGAGTGGCATTGGAACACACAGGAAACGCCGTGCGAAGTCATCTCTCTCTTTGAGGAAGATTGTGCCAGAAACGGACGGCAGTATCATCGCGGCGGCCCACGCTACACGGTCTTCTCTCCGCATATCGGCGGCGCGCCGGACACGGGCAACAGTCTGCACGCCATCGACAGGCTCTGCTTCCGCGACAAGGTCGTCTCCTTTGACGAACTGATGCACGCGCTCTCCGTCAACTGGGAAGGCTATGAGCCGCTCCGACAACGCGCCATAAACACGATCACCTATTACGGCAACGATGACGACAAGGCGGACAGTTACGTCGTACGTGTACTCGATACCTTCGCCGATCTCGTGCGAGAGCACACCTATGACACACCGATCAAGTTCATTCCGGGCGTTTCCACCTTCGGTCGTCAGGTCGATTGGAAAGACAAACGGATTCCTTCCCCGATGGGTACGCGGCAGTCGGCGATACTCTCCGGCAACGACAGCCCGACGCCCGGAACCGACATGGAAGGCGCGACGGCGGTGATCAAATCGTACTGCAAAGCCGATCTAGAAAAGCAGGCGAACGGCGCGGCGCTTGATATCCGTCTTCATCCGTCTGCCGTAGCCGGTGAAAACGGTGTGGCGGCACTGACTGCCCTGTTCCGCACTTTCGTCGATCTCGGCGGCTACTTCATGCAGATCGACGTGATCGACGCGGAAGTGCTGAAAGCGGCACGCGAACATCCGCAAGAATACAAGACGCTCTCCGTCCGCGTATCCGGCTGGAATGCCCGCTTCGTCACACTCGACCGCGAATGGCAGGACATGATCATTGAGCGCACGTCCGGCGGTACGTTCTGACCGACACGCCAACTGAACAAACAAAAATCCGGCCTCCCCTTCTAATCGGGAAAGCCGGTTTGTTTTTTATGCGATCAGATTGAGTTCCTGCTCGTAAAGTCGGGTGCGTATGAAAGACGCCGTATAAATCGCGTATACGATATAGAGAATACTGACAACAGACGTAACAAGCACGCCGATCTCCGTATGAAGGATCAGAAACGGATAGAGGCACGCCGCCGCATAGTGCAGTCCGGCAAAAATCATCGTCCAGATGACGCGCGTACGAATCTGCGCATACGTTTCGCGGTCCTTCGCCTGCTTACTGATCTGGATACTCTCGTATTGCAGACCGAACAACGGCAAATGCTTTACCACCGCTTTCAGCAGATACACGCCGAAGAGCAGCACAATTACGAGCGCGAGGGCGTTTTCCAGACAAACCGTTCCCGCCATCGTAAAATACGCGGTACGCGCTTCACCGGCCCAGGTCGCGGCGTCAAGTGAATACGTGTCAAAATAACGGATTTCGGCGATAAAGTTCCATACAGCCGTACCCGCGCGTATCACACACAGCGGCACGAGCAGAACGGCCTCTTTCACGTATTTTCGCAGAATCAGCGCAGCGATCAGAAGAAACAGCGCCGGAATGACGCCGATCATCAGATTCACGCGATCGACCGGGAACGCAAATGAAGTCAGCGCCGCACCGACGAAGAGAAACAGCACGTTTTTCATGTCCTTTGCGATGAAGTACGGCTTGTTCGGCAAAACGTCACGGCGATACTTTTCGTCAAGCGCTTCCATGAACGGACGGTCAAGACGGACTGCACGGAAGAACCGCGTCACAACGATGATATAAATCACACCGAGCAGAACGACGAGAGCAGATATAATAATATACAGCATCGGCTTGAACGAAGTAGCCGGGCGCGAAACCGCGGTAACATTGCCGACGTGTTCATACAGATCGAGTTCCGTCAGTTCGGGGATAATCGAGGCACACACGCGAACGATATAGAAAAACAGCACGAAGCGGTACGTTCTTGTCAGCAGATCGGAAGTCGGCTTTCCGAAAATCGTCTTTTTCTGATAGATGGCCGTGCCGTTATACCAGACACCCGCAAAGGAAAAGCCTTCGGTCATCGCCGTGAGCGCCGGAATAAAAAGCAGAAGTTCAATGACACCGAACACAAACGCAAGCAGCAGTTTGGCCGATCCGCTCGAATAAGGGATGAACGCGAACGAGAGCACTTTGACGATTTCGATCCATGCAAGCTTGAAGAAGCCGTCACGCGCGGCCGCGAATTTTTCGATATAAGCGGAAGGCTTCGTAAGCCCCGCAACAATCAGAAAGAAGCCGATCGCATCTGGGATCACGTCCACAATGTGAATGACCGGGTTGAATAACAGGATAAATCCGGCAAGCAGACAGGCAGTATTCATGAGGTATCACCTCTTCTTTTTCTTATGGGAATGCGCGGCTTTCTTTTCGGCCGCTTTTTTCTTTGCTTCATCATGCGCCGCCTTCACGGATCGGCGGTTGTTCTCCTGAAAATCGTCCATTTTTGCGTCGATCTGATTGAACAGTTTGAAACGTGACTGCTTCGGCGCCGACTCGTCTTCATCCGCGGGACAAAGCACGGCAAAACAGCGGTAGAAAAACACGAGATTCATGATGAGGCAGACAATCCAGTACAGAAGAAGCGCCATGCCTATATAGCGTGATTCAAGATTACCGAGCGTACAGATAATGGTTACGAGCACGGAGATGACGTAATAAATGAGCGTGGTGATCAGTCTGTGCTCCGCCTTGTCAGCCAGCTTGTCTGCTCCTGCCCCGAGCGCGATGCCGCGTGCGCCGAGGAACGCATAAACGTGCATAACGGCGGCGGCGACCGATTTCAGGAGATTGACAATAAGCGCTGCCGTTCCGTCCGTCGGATAGATTGTGAACATCAGCGAGACAGCCGTCAGTGCGCACAGCAGGAGGAACGCGCACGCAGCCGCCATGGCCTTGTTGAACAGCCGGTTATACGCCGCAAGCTTCGAGAAGGCGTAAATCGTGATGCACGCGCCGATGATATCCGCGAAGAAATACGTCTGCGTCAGCGAAAACGCGAACATCGCAAAATAGCCGAAAATCAGAATACCGAATCCCATGATCAGTCGTTATCATCTGTGCCGACGAGATTGGCACCGCAGCACTTTTTATATTTCTTGCCGCTTCCGCACGGGCACGGATCGTTCCGACCGACCTTCTGTCCCTTATTGACGATCGGCTTTTTCGGAGCTGACGGTTTCATGCCGCCGCCCGCAAAGCCTTCGGAAACCGGCTTCGCCACTTCGACACGTTTGAGTTCCTTCTGCGGTCTCGGAACGACGGAGAGGATCATTCTTACCGTATCGTCGCGGATCTCCGTGATCATCTGATCAAACAGATCGGCGCCCTGAATACGGTATTCGGAAATCGGATTGCGGTTGGCGTACGCCTGCATTCCGATGACTTCCATGAGGGAATCCATGGCCTCGAGGTGATCCATCCACTTCTTATCGACGTTCTGCAGAAGGATGATGCGTTCGAGTTCACGCATCTGATCGCCGAACAGCTCTTCCTTTTTCGCGTACAGCTCGTCCGCACGGCTTTGCAGCGTTTCCCGGATCGTCTCGCGGAGTGCGGCAGGCTCACCGTCAAGCGATTTGAAATCGTCCGGCGTGCAGAGCAGATTCATATACTTGCTCTTGAGACCTTCGACGTCCCACAGATCGATGGTATCTTCATGGAGGTAGGCGTCAACGGCATCGTTCAGCGTGGACTTGATCATGCCGCGGATCTTTTCCTTGAGATCGGCGTTGTCAAGCACTTCGGAGCGCTGACTGTAAATGATCGTGCGCTGCTGATTCATGACGTCGTCGTAGGAAAGGACGTTTTTACGGCGGTTGAAGTTCTGGTCTTCCAATTTCTTCTGCGCCGATTCAATGGAGCCGGAGAGGATCCGTGCGTCGATCGGCGTGTCGTCGTCCATACCGAGCCGATCCACCATACCGAGGATTCGGTCGGAACCGAACAGGCGAAGCAGATCGTCCTCAAAGGAGAGGAAGAAGCGGGATTCGCCCGGGTCGCCCTGACGGCCGGAACGGCCGCGCAGCTGATTGTCGATACGGCGTGCCTCGTGGCGTTCCGTACCGATCACGAAGAGGCCGCCCGCCTCGCAGACCTTTTCGGCCTCGGGACGGATGACTTCCTGATATTTCTTATAAAGTTCCTGGAAGTAACGGCGCGCCGCCCATACTTCTTCGCTCACGTTCTGCGAAGACCCGGTCGCCAGCGCGATAACGGATTCGTCGTACTCCTCCTTGCGCATCTGCGCTTTGGCGAGATATTCCGCGTTGCCTCCGAGCATGATGTCCGTACCACGCCCTGCCATATTAGTGGAAATGGTGACGGAACCGAGTTTACCGGCCTGCGCGACGATGTCGGCTTCCATTTCGTGATACTTCGCATTGAGCACCGTATGCGGGATGCCGACAGCCTTCAGCTTCTTCGACAGTTCTTCCGATTTTTCGATGGATACCGTACCGACAAGCACCGGCTGCCCTTTTTCGTGGCATTCCTGAATCTGCCGGATGATGGCGCGATCCTTCCCGGCTTTCGAGCGATACACGATATCCGGGTGATCTTCGCGGATCATCGGCTTGTTCGTCGGGACTTCGACCACGTCGAGGTTATAGATTTCTCTGAATTCGTTTTCTTCGGACAGCGCCGTACCGGTCATGCCGGAGAGTTTGCCGTACATACGGAAATAGTTCTGGAACGTGATCGTGGCGATCGTGCGGTTCTCTTTCTGAATCTGCACGCCTTCCTTGGCTTCGATTGCCTGATGCAGGCCGTCGGAATACCGTCTGCCGGGCATGATACGGCCGGTAAACGCATCGACGATAAGAACTTCGTTATCCTTGACAACGTAGTCGATATCGCGGTGCATCGTGCCGTGCGCTTTGATAGCCTGATAAACGTGGTGCGTGATGTCAGCGTTCTCGGGATCGGAGAAGTTTTCGATGCCGAAGAAGGCCTCGGCCTTTTCGATGCCGGAGAGCGTCAGCGTAGCCGTCCTCGCTTTCTCATCCACGATATAATCGGCGTCGATGTCGTCGTGATCTTCTTTCGCGTCCAGTTCCTTGATGACGTATTTACGGAGCGAACGGGCAAACCGATCCGCCATATCGTAGAGCATATCAACGTCGGAGCCCTGGCCGGAGATGATCAGCGGCGTTCTCGCTTCGTCGATGAGGATCGAGTCCACTTCATCGACGATAGCAAAGTTGTGACCGCGCTGGACACGGTTTTCACGATAGATCACCATGTTATCGCGCAGGTAGTCGAAGCCGAACTCATTGTTCGTGCCGTAGGTTATATCGCAGTTATAGGCGTCCTGCTTTTCGGCGCGGCTCTGACCGTGAACGACAAGGCCCGTCCGCAGGTCGAGGTACTCGTGGATTCTTCCCATTTCCTCGCAGCCGAGCCGAGCCAGATAATCGTTGACCGTTACGACGTGAACGCCTTTTTCTTCGAGCGCATTCAGATAGGACGGCAGTGCGGCGACGATCGTCTTGCCTTCACCGGTCTTCATTTCCGTGATTCGCCCCTGATGCAGGAGAATACCGCCCATGATCTGTACGTCAAACGGACGCTTGCCGAGGATTCGGTCGGACGTTTCTCTGACACAGGCATACGCCTCCGGCAGAATATCGTCGAGCGTTTCACCGGCGGCGAGGCGTTTCTTGAAAAGATCGGTCTGTCCGCGCATATCGGCGTCCGACATCGTGCGGTATTTTTCCGCGAGCGCGTTGACTTTCTTGACGGTCGGCATGATCTTTCTGATCTGCCGCTCACTGTACGTTCCGAAAACAGATGTGATAAGACTCATATCATTCAAACAGCGGCTGCTGTATCCTCCTCAGATTTCTCGCAATAGTTTTTGATCGTATTATGTTATTATATCATATTTTCGTCGGGCTTTCGCCCCTAAAATGTAAACGAATTGAAAATCCTACCTTGAAATGACGGGAAAAGCGGCGTATAATAGCGTTAAACCATCAAGGCAGGTACTCTATGAAAGACATCAATATCGTTCTGCATGAGCCGGAAATCCCTCAGAATACCGGCAATATCGCACGCACCTGCGCCGCAACCGGGTCCGCCCTGCACATCATCCGACCGATGGGCTTCACGGTTGACGACCGTAAGCTGAAACGCGCCGGGCTCGATTACTGGCATCTGCTCGACATCACCTATTACGATGATCTCGACGATTTCTTCCGCAAAAATCCGAACTGCGCCTTTTACTGCTACTCCACCAAAGCGCCGCGATGCTATACGGAAGTCGAATATCCGCATCCCGTCTTTCTCTTTTTCGGGAAAGAAACGAAGGGACTGCCGGAAGACTTTCTCTCTGCACATCTCGATCGCTGTGTGCGCATCCCGATGCGGGAATCGCTGCGCAGTCTGAATCTATCCAATTCCGTGGCGATCGGCGTATACGAAGTCCTGCGTCAGAGCGGCTTCAAGGGTCAGCAATGCGAGAGCAGCTATCTCACAGAAGCGGAGCGATAAGCTCAAGTACGCCGCGGAAAATCATCCGCAGGAGGCCGGTCTTTTCTTCCGTTACAAGATGAGCGTGATCGAAAATATCCTCAAAATCCGCTTTCATATCGGTGATGCACGGCACGTCCGTCATCCAGACGCCGCACTCAAAATGCAGATATAAACTGCGGTAATCGAGATTCACGCTTCCGACTGCGGCATAGCGGTCATCACACAAAAACGTTTTTGCGTGAATAAAACCGGGATCGTATTCGTAAATTTTTACGCCGTTCCGGATCAGTTCCGGGTAAAAGGCTTTCGTCGTCTCCTTGACGATCCGCTTATCCGGGATACCGGGCGTGACGATCCGCACGTCGATCCCGCTTTTCACGGCACGACAGAGCGCTCGCTCCATCTGCTCGTCAATGATCAGATACGGCGTCGTGATCCAGACATACCGTTCCGCCGACGAGAGCATCCCGAGATACACGTTTTCCCCGACCGGCTCATTATCGAGCGGGTTATCCGCATATGGCTGAACGATGCCGGGCTCTGCCTGAGTATTCTGCTCTGCGGGGCGGAAAGCCGCGTATCCGGCTGAATCCCGTTCCCCGTTCAGATAATCCCACATCGTGAGAAACATGACGGAAAAGCTCCATGCCGCAGGGCCGCGCATCAGGATCGCGTTGTCCTTCCAATAGCCAAACCGTTCGACACGATTGATATATTCGTCGGCCAGATTGACGCCGCCCGTGAAAGCGCACGTTCCGTCGATCACGCAGATCTTTCGGTGGTCACGGTTATTCTGCCTGGATGAAAGAAGCGGAATGAACCGATGGAACACGCGGCACTTAATCCCTTCTTTTTCGAGCTTTTTCGCAAAATCACGTTTCAGCGACATGATGCAGCCGATGTCGTCGTATATAAGACGTACGTCCACGCCGCATCTGACTTTGTCGAGCAGAATCTCGTGGATCCTGTCCCACATCTCACCTTCGCTGATTATGAAATATTCGAGAAAAATGTATTTTTCGGCTTTTCGGAGTTCGTCGCAGAGCACGGGAAACAGCGCTTCGCCGGATGAAAAATACCGCGTATCGACGTTTTCGCACGGAGGGCACCCGGATGCCGTCTCGATATACTGCATCTGACGGAGTGAGACCACGTCCGCATCGTTTTGCCGGGATTCGTCTGCCCCAAGTTCCCGTCTCATCACATCTTCCATAAAACGCATCCGGGACAGCGCATGACGTGAGAGACGATTTCCGCAGAAAATCAGATAAATGGCCGCTCCGAACGCCGGAAACACCAGAATGATGACCGACCACGCGAGCTTGTATGCCATGTTCCGTTTTGAACTGACGACACGCAGCACGACCACGAGCGATACGGCCGCCGCAAACAGATAATAATAGACGAAGTAACGGGAGAATTGCACGGAAGTCACAAAAAGGATCAGAAACTGCACAAGAATCAGTATCGCTACGACAAAGAACCGGCTGAATATCAGTTTTCTCAGTTTACTGCGCATTTTCTTTCTCCTTTCACGTCATACTTAAGAATATTGTACCTTATTTTTCATTTTCTGTCAATCCCTCCGTTTTATCGCGCCGTCTGACAGAATTTCGGCAGAATCACCGTTTTCTGTTGAAATCCGCCATCCGGCGTGCTATAATATCAGTTAATCAAAACTCTCATTCAGGAGGCAACATTATGAAAATCCTTTTCCAGGGCGACAGCATTACCGACGCCGGCCGTGACCGTAATGATTATCACAACATGGGCGACGGCTATCCGAGATACGCGTCAGAGTTGATCCGTTACCGTCATCCGGGTACGGAATTTGAGTTCATCAACCTCGGCATCAGCGGCAACAAAACCGAGGATCTGCGTGACCGCTGGATCACCGACTGCATTGACATTCAGCCTGACTTCGTCTCCATCATGATCGGCGTCAACGATACGTGGCATCACGCTGCTGCAAAAGACTGGGAGACCGCCGAATTCTATGAAGGCAACTACCGCTACTGCCTCGATCTGATCAAGCAGAAGACGAAAGCGAAGATCATGATCATCGAACAGTTCCTGCTTCCGTCCGAATCGAAGGATTTCTTCCGCGAAGACCTCGACCCGAAGATCCAGATCACCCGCAAGCTCGCCCGTGAATACGCCGATATTTTCCTCCCGACCGACGGTCTGCTCGCGGCTCGCTGCATTGAAGAGGATCCGACTGCCTGGTCGCCCGATGCCGTTCATCCGAATCAGGCCGGCGCGCGTCTGATCGGCGGTTGGTACGCGGATGCATTCGATACGATTTTCCCCACGCTCAAATAAGAATAATCAAATCGCAATAAACAGAAAAAACCGGGTACCCCGATACGGAGTGCCCGATTTTTTCGTTATAAGATGATGCAGATCAGTCCCTGGCTGCCTTCATTGATGATCTTCGAAAGCGTTTCGCCGAATTTCAGCCGCGCGTCCTCCGGCAGATGATCAAGTTTGGCGTGCAGCCCGTCGTTGATCAGCTCGTATAGCGTCCGCCCGAACAGTTTGGATTCCCAGATACTGTTCGGATCGCCGTCAAGCTCCTTCGTCAGACAGCTGACCATTTCTTCGGACTGCTGTTCTGTTCCGACGATCGGCGAAATCTCCGTATCAATGGTCGTTTTGATCATGTGGATTGACGTAGCCGACGCCCTCAGCCGCACGCCGTATCCGCCCGCCTGCCGGATGATCTCCGGCTCCTCAAGTGCGAGATTCTCGGCCTCAGGCAAGACGATCCCGTAGCCTTTTTCGTTCACCTCACGTATCGCGTCAAGGTATTTGTCGAGTTCCTGCTTGGAAGCCGACAGTCCGTTCAGCACTTCAAGCAGATCGGCCTCGTCCTTCATCGGAATCCCGGTCATTTCCGACAGCACGCCGTAGTAGAGCGCATCCGGCAGCCCGACGTTCAGAACCACTCTTCCCTCTCCGGCGTTCGCTTCATCCACCCGGATGGACGGTTCTGTGTCAAGCGCTTCTACGAGGCTGTCCGACAGCGTTTTCGTAAAGGACTCCCGAATGTCGCGGAATCGCTTCATATGCGCAGAGGCCGCCGTCACGCTGTCCCGAATGACCGATTTCAGTTTATGTCCGTCCGGGAGAACGGCTGTCCATCCCGGGAAGATCACGTCGGCCTCCTTCGCCGGAAATTCCTCCGACAGCATCCCGAAGATATGGCGGAAATCGTCCGCGTTCAATTCAAGGCAGTTCACCAGTGCGACCGGCGCTTTGTACTTTTCTTCGAGCATGACGGCCAATTCGACCGCTTCCTCCGATTCGGGATGCGCGGAATTCAGAATCACGGCAAACGGCTTGCCGAGCTCCGACAGTTCCGACGCGACCCTCTCCTCTGCTTCTTCATAGGCTTCCCGCGGAATATCACCGATCGTTCCGTCCGTCGTAACGAGGATACCGACCGTCGCGTGTTCCGTGATCACCTTGCGCGTTCCGTATTCCGCTGCCTCGGCGAACGGGATCGGATCCGCGTGCCATGGCGTTCGCACCATTCTGACAGTGCCGTTCTCTTCTCCGCCCAGCGCCTGCGGGATCATATACCCGACGCAGTCGATCACCTTGACGCGCATCGTAACGTCATCTTCCCCGCCGAATCGCACGCTGACGCCTTCATCCGGGATGAATTTCGGCTCCGTCGTCATCACGGTCAGTCCGCCCGCGCTCTGCGGCAGTTCATCTCTCGCTCTCGTTCTGTCCGCTTCTCCCGGAATATGCGGCAGAACAACCGATTCCATGAACTGCTTGATAAAGGTACTCTTGCCGCATCGCACCGGGCCGACCACGCCGATATAGACGTTCCCGTCAGTTCGTTCGGCAATATCCCGGTAAATGGATGTATCAGTCACAGAAAAAACCTCCGCTCGCTTAACTTTGGTAAAGCATATGCGGAGGTTTTGATCGTTATGCAAAGAAGAGACTGTACACGACAGCGATCACAAGGCACGGCAGCATATTGCCGACTTTCACTTTTTTCCCGAGAAGCATATTGAGACCGATGCAGAAGATCAGTACCGAGCCGACGAGTGACAGATTCGAGATCATGACCGGTGTGAACACGTCGCCGACCAGAACGGCCACGAGTGTGATGAGCCCCTGATAGATTCCCATCGGAACTGCGGAACAAAGGACGCCGACGCCGAGCGTGGAAGCAAGGATCATCGTCGAAATGCCGTCGATCACCGATTTGGAGTAAAGGAGCGTCGGATCGTGCAGCATCCCGTCGTTGATGGAACCGATGATCGCCATCGCGCCGATGCAGATCATGAGGGTCGATGAAACGAACCCTTCCGTAAACCGCGCACTGCCGGAAAAAAGTCTGAACTTCTTCATGCGGTCGCCGAGCGATTCAAGCCGGTCTTCGATCCGCAGCAGTTCCCCAATCAGCGTGCCGAGCGCAAGAGAGACGATCATCATCATGATGCCGTTTGTCGAAAGCCGTCCGTCCTCACCGACTGTGAGTATTTCGGCGAGCGTACAGCCGATCCCGACGAAGATGACGGCTACGCTCATCGCCTTCATGATGGAATCCTGAAACCGCTCGGGAATCCCCTTCTTGATCAGAAGCCCGATCAGGCTGCCGGCGATCACGGCCAGTACGTTTACGATGGTTCCTATGCCGGGCATGGCAACTACCTCTTTACTTTAATAAAATCAGCCGAATATCGAGATCTGGTTCGTCATGGACAGTCCTTCAAGGGCGTTGTTCTTCTCAAGCAGATCGAGTACGCTCTTCGAGACTTTCCCCTGCGCCTTCAGATCGTCCACCGATAGGATCGTACCGTCCGCCACCGCGTTCATGATGTTGATGGCGGCACTGGTACCGAGTCCGGGCAGCGACGTGAGCGGCAGACGGATCTTTCCGTTCTCCGGCAGGAATTTGGTTGCGTGGGAATAACGCACGTTCACCGGGAGGAAATTATAACCGCGCTGGAAGTACTCGTTGACGAGCATCAGCGCACCGGCCAGATCCGCTTCGGTGGCGGAAATTTCCTTACCGCGCCGTTTCAGATCGGCAAGCGTTTCCTTGACGTGCGACGCGCCGCCCATGACGACCTCGCCGTCAAATCCGTCCGGCGCCGCCGTGAAATAGGCCGCGTAAAATTCGACCGGGTGATAGATCTTATACCACATCAAGCGGATCGCGTCGATACAGTAAGCCGCGGCGTGTGCCTTCGGGAACATATAGCGGATCTTCTGCAGCGAGTCGATATACCACTGCGGCACGCCAGCCTCCAGCATGGCGTCCTGCATTTCTTTCGGGATGATCAGACCCTTCTTGTTCTTGCGGACGAACTCCATGATC
>JAZUKT010000125.1:0-5190 GCA_045643445.1 Eubacteriales bacterium | reverse complement strand
TTTCGTCATCGACGGGAGCGCCGTGCTCGCCGTCTACGGACTGCGGGAGAATCAGGACATCGACGTGATCGTCCCGGACGCGCTCGCCGCTTCTCTTCCGGCGGATTTTGAGATCCACAACGGCTACTGCCCGCTCTACGGCGAATCGGCGGAGGCGCTCGTGTACGATCCCGCCAACTTTTTCCGTTTTCGCGGGTACAAATTCCTCGCGCCGCGGCTGCTTCATCGGATGAAATCCCTCCGCGGCGAGCCGAAAGACAAAACCGACGTCGCTTTGCTTGAAACGATTTTACGATAAGGAGAAACCATCATGTTTGACATTAAGATCGGGACGATGATCCCCGCCATCCCTGCCGCCTCCATGATCCGGCAGCTCAATCCCTACGGCTTCGAGTGCTACACGCTCGATTTCAACGGTGTGGCCGGTCGGATCCTGCCGCGCGTCACGGAGCACGCCAAAGAGGTCGAGGAAGCGTTGGACGGCCGCCCGGTCTCCTGCATCGGCTTCTACGGCGACCCGATCAACGTGCCCGAATGCCGCGAAAATCTGATCGGCATCATCAAAAATGCCCGCCATTACGGCTGCTCGACGATCGGCACGTTTGCGGGCGGAACGAGCGGTGCGTCCGTGCCCGACAACATCGCCGGATTCAAGGCGGTCTTCACGGAAATTGCGAAGATCGCCGAGGCTGAGGGCGTGAAGATCGGCTTCGAGGGCTGCGGCTCGGGCTGGCGGCGCAATTCCGGCAACATCGGCTACTGCCCGCGCGCGTGGGAAATGATGTTCGACGCAGTCCCGTCTCCGGCGCTCGGCCTCGAATGGGAACCGGCGCACGCGGTCGTGCAGTTTATGGATCCCGTGGCGCAGGCGCGTCAGTGGGCGGATCGCATTGTACACATCCACGGCAAGGACGCGACCGTTGCGTGGGATATCGTCCGCAAATACGGCATTGACGGCGGCGTTTCCTGCATCTGGGATCGCACGCCCGGCTACGGCGACTCGAACTGGGCGGACATCTTCTCGGCGCTGATCATGTGCGGCTACGAAGGCTCGTGCGACATCGAGGGGTACCACGATCCCGTCCACTACGACGATATGGAATGGACGACGCAGATCGCCTCGCTCGATTATCTGAAGCGGGCGCGCGGCGGCGTCTCCTATGTGCGCGGACCCGAAGAATACCGCGGCTTCCAGGGCGACCGGCTCGCCAAAAAGGGAAAATAAGGCAGGAGTACGCGGCCTTCCCGAAAAGGCCTGGCGAAAACTTCAAATGAAACAGGATTGAACAATATGCTCGTCCATGGGATCCGTGTGACTGCTTCACTGTTTGGCCGAAAGTGCGCCGGAATACAGCGCAAAAGACAAGAAAGAGAGCCTTATGATGAAAAATAACGATATGTCGGAATATATGCGTTCGGGTCCTCTTCTGAAAACCGCTTATCTTCTTGCCGGAGAAAATACGGCCGTCTATATCAATGCGATCAAGCCGTCGCTGCGCGGGCTGTTTGCGTTCGGCAGTTTCGGGCGGCTGCATAATCTGCTGTACGATGCGGACTGTCAGAAACTGTACAGTGACCGATACGGCATTTATCCATATTATATGGGAGAGGATGGAACAGAGTACCTGCCGTTCCGAAGCAATCTACATAATATACGAAGCCTCTCCGCCTATCAGAGCAGTATGCCGGAACGTGTGACCTATTCCGATGAAAAGAAAACCGCGGTCATGGAGAATCTGCGGATGTACGCAGTCGGAAAAGGAGAAACGGCCGCGATCATGCCGCTCTTTTCCGTGACTTTGGACGGAAACGCGATCCGGCTGCGCGCAGTCTTCCCCGAGGGCGTGACAGGCGGTCGGCTGCATCTGCCGTGGTATCCGCTCTATGACCGTTATACGGCAGACGAGGAAACGCATTTCATTGATTATTACAGAGACGGCATCGAGGGCGCCTGCAATCCGTATTTTCAGAAGCGCGTTTCGTCTCCGGTCACCTTTACCGATTCTCTCAGCCGTCAGGCGTCGCTCCGGATCTCGGTCACAGGCGGCAGTCTCACGCTTGTGAGCCGCACACTGCCGGATATGGCATACGCCCTGTATCTTTCCAGTGACGCTCAGGCAGACGGGAACGTCCTGGACGTCTGCATCGAGGTCCTTCCGCCGCGTGCGACCGTTTCGGGCGGATTCTATTACCCGTGCGGGACCGACGCGGACGTCCGTATATACGAAAACGGGACAGAACGTACGGAGACGCTTTCCGTTCCGACAGAGCGCGGCATCCATACGCGTAAGGACAGCCATAATTCATGGTTTTCGTACTGCGCGATACCGGATTCCGGAAAAATGCTCTCTCTTGCCGCTGACGCTGTCCGGCAGACTCTGTGGAAAACGGGCAATCTGGAAGGCGTTCCCCCGCAGGCATTCGACCCGGTGCTGCTGGAACCGCAAACAAGGGAAAAAATGTGCTACTGCAGTCACGGGATGCGTGCGATCTCCTGTCTGTGTGCGCAGGCAATCCGCGCAGAGGACGTCCGTTACGCGGAAACGGCACTTCACGCGTTCCGGCAGGTCGCAAAGATGTCGGCACGGCTGGAGGACGGCGCGCTGTTTACGCCTCTCCTGATGGATGACAACGGGGATACCGGTCCCTTCAAAAACAGCTGCCGCCCCGGTGATACAGGCATTCTGATCCGCGGGCTGATCCATACCGCGCTTGCGTTCCGCCGTTTCGGACGGGAAAAGGATGCGCTTGAATGTATCCGGCTTGCACGGGATTACGCGCTGTGTCTTGCGCATATGCAGTGCGGGGACGGCAGTTTTTACGAACGGTACCGTTATCCGGAATGCACGCCGGCTTCCACGGATATTTTCAAAGGCACGGTCAACAACTGGTGCCTGCAGCTGTGGTATCTTCTCCCTCTTCTGAAAAGTGCGGGAGAGGACGCGGTATATGAAAAGGTACGCCGGATGATCATCCGTTTTATCGACAGTCAGCTTGACCGTGAGCCGAGCATTCTCGAAATGCCCGGAGGCGGAGAGGACGCCGCGGACTTCGGAGACGCGCAGAACACGGCGGCAACCCTGTTCGGTATCCGCTATCTGATGACGGGAGACGCCGAATGGAAGGATTATATGGAACAGGCGCTGCGCAAATCGTGGCTCTTATCCTGTATGTGGGCGGATATGCCGCAGTATTTCTGTATTCACGGAAACAGCGACCTCGGCAACTATTACGATTATCCGTGCGGTCTTTTCTCCGCAGGCGGAATGCACGATCTGACGGCGGTCGAGGCGAATCTGTTTGCGGCGGAAGAATGCGGCAGCAAATTCGGCGCGGATATGGCGGAAAATCTGCATAACGCGCGGCTTGGCAGCTTCTTCCTCGACAACGGCGGTATGTATATGGTGCTGTTCCAGTGCCCGAATGTTTATCACCGGGACGAACGCCACTCGGAAATGCTGATGTATGGCGGCTTCGGTGTTTATGAATGGCATTCCGCAGAAAAAAGTTCTTTCAGGCTGCAATAAGGCCCGCGGAGGACAAAAAATAAAACAGGAAAGTCCGCAGACCTTCCTACTAAATCCCCCAAAGAAGAAGAAAGCGTCAGGGCTGAACCGTCCGTTCAGTGTCCTGACGCTTTGTTGTCCCTGTTGATTTTCGTTCAGTCTGCCCGGTCAAAGGCCGCGAGCGCTTCCCCGTCAAAGGGCACCACGATCACCTTGCTCCCGTGGTCATCGTTCCCGAGATCCTCTTCCTTATGTACGTCGATCACGGCAAAGGTCATCGCCTTCACAACGCCGTCTTCCAGATACACGTTCGGTCTCTCGAGCTTCGTCCAGCGGTTGACCGTTCCGTCCTCGCAGCGGAGGAAATCCGCTTCCGGCGTATAGGCAAGCCCTTCCCGAATCGTCCACGAAACACAGTCCGCGGAGGTGAGATAATACGCCCGCCGCGCCGACCAGTCGTTGACAACGATGTGATAGAGGCCGCTGCTCTGCCAGATCACGCCGTCTTCCATGAAGTCGAGCCGATCCTTCATGACGTCGAACTGTGACCAGAGATTTTTGATTTTCACTTCCCAGAATCCGCCGAGGGAGTCGGCCGTAACGATGAAGCCCCATCGGTTCACCGCGACGTAGCCGCCTTCCGGCCGGACGGCGATGCTTACGTTGGAATACCAGAAATCCTCCGTGCTGCGGATCAGACCGCCGTTTCCGTTGTCCAGCAGTTCCCACGGCCCGTCCAGCGATCTTGCGATATGCAGCGTCCCGTTGGCGATTTCGCCGCACCGTCTCGTATCGCTGACGCAGATCGCATAGCGATAGCCTTCCCCGTAAAGCGGATCGGTCTCGCTGACGCGGAACGGAAAGACGTTGTGCCCCGCGCCTTCGCACCAGTCCGGCCAAAGCTGGCCGCGCTCCTCATACGGTCCCCAGAGGGAGTCGGATACGCTGACGACTGCCCGGGAGCCGAGCCATCCCCAGTGCCCTTCGGCCTGTTCCCAGCGGCTGGCAAAGAGGTAGTATCGGCCGTTTTCTTCACTTTTGAAAACCGCTCCGTCCCAGTAGGAGTACGCGGACATCGTTCTGTCTTCGAGCCCGTTGCCCTGATCCCGCGCTCCGACCGCAGCCGCTCCCCAGCAATTTGTGCTGAGGCCTTCGACGACGGGCATGGGGCGGATGCAGTCCATGAATTGTTTGGGCGCAGCTGTCATGATTTTTCTCCTTTTTGCAGACACGGCAGGCCGGGATCGGTTTACTCTTCTCCCTGAACGTCAAGCATCTCTATCAGCTGCTTCATTTTGACTTCAAGCGCACGTTTTTCACCGGCGAATTCACGCGAGAGCTTGGTGCCCCAGCGGATCGCGCTCGCCAGCATGGTCGACGGCGCCGTGTTAAAGAAATTCGCGTAGATCTGGACGAAGTCGCAGTACGCATTTGCGTAGATGATGTCGAGCATTTCTGCCGATTCGGCGTCGCGCACGACCTTGCCCTTGAGCGTTTTGTCGTAGTACGCCGGCAGGATCATCTTATCGCCGAAATACGCGAGTGCGTCGAGGATGTTCGCCGCCATATCGCCGTTCGTCGAGATCGGGACCGCATAGGTCGGCGCCATTTCTATACCGCAGTAGGAGCGGTAGGTCTCCTGCTTTTCGTCCCACTTCGGGTACGGCAGGATACCGAAATTGTT
>JAZUKT010000124.1:0-4419 GCA_045643445.1 Eubacteriales bacterium | reverse complement strand
GCCGCTCGCCATTCTGACCGTCGTCTGCATGATGCTTTCCTCTGCCATCTCCCTCGTCTCTCCGATCCTGAGCGGCCGGGTACTCTACGACGACGTCATCGCCGTCACCGGCAAGTGGCACGCCGTCGAAAAGCTCTTCATCGTGCTCTCGGTCATCGTCGGTCTCGCGCTTCTCTCCCTCGGCATCATGCTGCTGATGAACCGCGTGAACGCCGCTTTCTCGAACCGTATGTCGGTTTCCATCAAGCAGCGCATGTTCGACGCCATGATGAAGCTCTCCCTCTCCTACTTCACGCAGAATACGACCGGCTGGCTGATCAACCGCGTCAACTACGACGCCGACACGATCCGTGCGTTCTTTGCGAGCGAGCTGCCGACCTTCGTTATCAATGCGCTCAACTTTATCGGTCTGACGTTCTTCCTCTTCTTCCTGAACTGGAAGCTCACGCTGATCGTCTTTATCCCCGTACCGATCGTGTTCATCCTCTTCAAGGTCATGCTGCCGAAGGTGTGGCGTTCCTATTCGTTGGTCCACCGCGCCGCCTCCCGCGTTTCCTCGACGCTGAACGATTCCCTGGTCGGTATCCGCGTGGTCAAGGCCTTCTCGCAGGAGACTGAAGAAGCTCACCGTTTCTACAAAGCCAACCTGAAATCGCACCACGCCTCGATGGCTCAGATACGCGTCGCCACGATGACGTTCCCCGTTATCGGCCTGCTCTTCGGTTTCTCTTCCCAGATGATCTGGGGCTTCGGCGGTATCGAAGTCATGGGCGCCGAGATGACGTACGGCGAATTCGCCACCTACCTCGGCTATATCGGCATGATTTTCGCGCCGCTGCAGTTCTTCGCCACCTTCACGGAAGTGCTGACGAGAACGCTCAACGCGGGCTCCCGTGTCTTTGAAGTGCTCGATATGGTGCCGGACGTCATGGATGATCCCGAAGCCATCGAAAAAGACAAGTTCGACGGCGACATCTCCTTCAAAAACGTCTCGTTCCAATATAATCCGAACCGCCAGATCCTCAAAAACGTCAATATCGAGATCCACGCGGGCGACAACATCGGTATCGTCGGTCACACGGGCTCCGGCAAGAGCACCATCGCCAACCTGATCACCCGGATGTACGACCCGAACGAAGGCCAGATCCTCATCGACGGCACGGATCTCAGGAAGATCAAGCTTGAGTCCATCCGCAAGAACGTCGCCATCGTGTCCCAGGAGATCTTCCTGTTCAGCGGCACGATCGCCGACAACATCCGCTACGCACGCCCGGACGCTACGATGGAAGAGATCATCGCGGCTGCCAAGGCTGCCAACGCGCACGATTTCATCCTCCGTCTGCCGGAAGGTTACGAGACCGTCGTCGGAAACGGACAGCGTTCGCTCTCCGGCGGTGAACGGCAGCGTATCTCCATTGCCCGCGCGCTTCTGCTGTCGCCTTCCATCCTGATCCTGGACGAGGCGACCGCCGCCATGGACACCGAGACCGAACGTCTCATCAGCGACGCGCTGGCAGAGCTCGTCAAGGGCCGCACCTGCATCTCGATCGCGCACCGTCTCTCCACGCTCAAGGACTGCAACCACCTCTTCGTCATTGAGAACGGCGAGATCGCCGAGGACGGCACGCCCGAAGAACTGCTTGAGCGCGACGGCATCTATCACAAGCTGTTCACGCTTCAGTACGAGGCCATGAAGAAGATCCTCGTCGGCGCGTGATAATCATCTATTCATCATCCACATCCGGGGAGGATCGTCATGGGAAACAGCGAAAAGACGCTTGAAAAAGCTGAAGTCAAAACGAACAAAGAAGCTGAAAAAGCAGAAAATACGAAAGAAAAAGAAAAAAGCAAAGAAGCGAAAGAGACCGCAGCGGAAACGACGGTCGACGACGAGGACGAAGAACTCTCGACTGCGGAACTGTTCAATCGCCGTCAGTCCGTTCCGCTCACGCCGGAAAACGCCCGCTTCAGCCGTTCCGCCGGCAATCTGATCTCCCTTGAGCTCACGAAGGAAAACGGCGAGACGGAATACTTCGAGCGTGTGATCATCCGCCGTTCGTTCCCCATCACGGCGCCGGAAGAATTTCTCTCCGTCCGTGAGCCCGACAGCCGCGCAAACGGCAGCGGAAGCGAGATCGGCATGATCCGGATGCTCTCCCTCTTCGACAAGGAGACCGTCGAACTGATCAGCCAGGAACTGGCGATCCGCTACTTCATGCCGGAGATCCTGCGCATCACCTCCGCTCATGAAAAATACGGCGCCCTGTATTGGGAAATGGAAACGAGCGCCGGGCATATTTCGACCGTGCTCAACCGCCCCCACGTCAACATCCGCGAACTGGAAGACCACAGAATCTTCGTCACCGACATGAACGGCAACTGCTTCTTCATCTCGGACATTCAGAATATGGATCGCTCCACCCGCCGTGTTCTCGAGATGTATCTCTGATCCGCGGGATCAACTCCATCACACTGAATAACAAGGTAACAGATTATGAAACTGATGTACGATCTGCCCGCCGCTGACCGAGCCGCCTTTGATTCGGGCGCCGGACAGGGCGAAAAACTGATGTACGTTGTCCCCTTCAATATTCTCGACAATCACTTCGTGAACGGCTGGACGGCCGTCTCCGACCGACGGATCTGCTGCATTCTCGACGGAAAAGTCGTCTCCGAGACCGAGCTCGCCCGCTGTACCGTCTTCTCGACGGAAGTCCTCTACGGCAACTGCGCGTTCTACGCGGTCGTGGACGGCGTCACGAAACTGATCTGCCGTTTCATGAGCGGTCAGAACCTGCCCCGGTATTCCGTTCTCGTCAGCGCCTGCGAAGCGCTCGCCGAACGACGCCGTCAGGAAGAGGATCCCGGTGAGCCGGTAACCAACGCGCGTCCCGACCGTTTCTGCCCGAAGTGCGGCCGTCCGTGTGTCACGGGCACCAATATCTGCCCGTTCTGCCGGGACAAGAAAGTACTCTATAAAACGTTTTGGGGTATGACAAAAGGCATGCGGTTCATGCTCTTCATACCGTTCATTCTGGCCATCCTCTCCATGCTCATCCTGTATATCCTGCCGATCATTCAGAGAACGGCCGTCGACAACTACCTGACCAACGAAAGCATACGCCCCGTTCAATCGCTGTCCGACCCGAACCTGCGCGGCTTCGTGCTGATCTTCATCGCCATCCTCGCGTTCGACTTCGTACAGCGCTTCCTGAACGCCGCACAGAACGTGCTGTTCGCTTACATGAACGGACGCTTCATTACGATGATGCGCTCCATTCTCTTTGAAAAGGTCTCGCTGCTCTCCATTTCGTCGTTTTCCCGCCATTCCGCCGGCGATTTGTACGACCGTATCATCAACGATGCGTACAAGGCACAGAATTTCTTTACGACCCGTCTGCCCACCATCTTCACACAGGCCGCATCCTTCTTTATCGCGCTGATCTTCCTGCTCTTCCTCAACCCGGTCATGTGTTCGTTCATTCTGATCCCGGTGCCGCTCGTCATTTGGCTTATCTTCAAGCTCAGAGGCGAACTGCGGACCAAAAACGCCCGGAACTGGAGTCTCTGGAACCGCGTCAGTGTACAGCTTCAGGACGTTTTCACCGGCATCCGGGTCGTCAAGGCGTTCGGCGGTGAAGAAAATGAGATCAAATCGTTCCATCGTTCTACCGACCGCGCCTCCGCGTATTCCGAAAAAATCTCGAAATACTTCGACACGGTCTTCCCGCTGCTCGGCTTCCTGCTCCGCATCGGCTCGTACCTGATCCTCTTCTACGGTAACTACAAACTGTTCAACGGCACGATGAGCTACGGCGAACTGCACCAGTTCAACGCATACGTCAACGTCATCTACGGACCGATCATGCTGATCACCTCCGTGCCGCGCTCCATTTCCGAATTCCTGACGTCGATGGGCAAGATCATCGAACTGCTCGACGAAGAGCCCGAGATCAAGGATATCGACCTCCCGATCGACATTTCCATCGAAGGTGACGTGGAGATCAAAAACGTCTCGTTCGGATACGACTCGTACAATCCCGTCCTCGAAAATATCAATCTCTCCGTCAAAAAAGGCGAAATGATCGGCATCGTCGGTCTCTCCGGCTCCGGCAAGACCACGCTCGTCAATCTGATCATGCGTCTCTACGACGTGGACGGCGGCTCCATCACCATCGACGACGTCAACGTCAAGGATATTTCGCAGCAGGCGCTCCGTTCCCAGATCGGCGTCGTTCTGCAGGAAACGCATCTGTTCGCCGGCACGATCCGCGACAACATCCGCTACGCCAAGCCGCACGCCAGTGACGACGAGGTAGTCGCGGCTGCACGGCTCGCCAACGCGCACGACTTCATCGTCAGCCTGCCGGAAGGCTACAACACCTTCATCGGCGAAAAGGGCTATTCCCT
The DNA here is from genome assembly GCA_045643445.1 of Eubacteriales bacterium. Lineage (GTDB taxonomy): Bacteria > Bacillota > Clostridia > Oscillospirales > CAG-272 > UMGS1696. The sequence goes on along the minus strand of JAZUKT010000124.1, from coordinate 9 downwards.
CTCCGGCGG
>JAZUKT010000123.1:0-4029 GCA_045643445.1 Eubacteriales bacterium | reverse complement strand
AGCCCCAGAATATGCCGTCCTTTACCAGAAAGGTTATCTTCGTCATGAATCCTTATCTCCGTTTCCCTGCGGAATGCGGTTTCAAATCAAATCTTAAAACGCGATTTTGTCGATCTGAACCTTCGTATAAGGCTGTCTGTGACCGATCTTCTTCTTCTCGTTCTTCTTTGACTTGTAGGTCATTACGTAGATCTTTTTGCCTTTGCCGTTCTTTACTACGCTCGCGGATACGCTTGCGCCTTCAACGGTCGGCTTGCCGGTCTTAAATCCGGCGTCCGTGGAGACTGCGAGGACCTTATCAAATTTGATTGTGCCCCCTTCTGCGCATTCGAGCTTTTCAACGAAGATAACGTCGCCTTCGCTGACTTTGTACTGCTTACCGCCAGTTTCAATTACTGCAAACATGGTTAAAACAGCACCTCACTTTCTTTTGTGAACTCGCTGAGCGGGCAAACCTTGCGGTTTTTTGAGACCCGACATCATGCGGCAAGGTACATTATATCACAGTTTTTTCTGTTCGTCAAGCGTAAATCAAGGATTTCTTTTGACTTTTTCCGAAAATTTCCGCTGATTCTGCCCTGTTATATTGGGCATCCGCACCAAATCAGCCTTCCAGCGCCTCCGCGGCCGTGATCGTATTCTCCATCAGCATGGCGACGGTCATCGGTCCGACTCCGCCCGGAACCGGCGTGATGGCGGACACCTTTTCGCTGAGCGCCGCGAAATCGCAGTCGCCGCAGAGTTTACCGTTCTCGTCGCGGTTCATACCGACGTCGATCACGACTGCGCCCTCCGCGACCATATCGGCGGTCACGAAGCCGGCTTTACCGACGGCGGCGACGAGAATGTCCGCACGGCGCGTCTTTTCGGCGAGATCCTTCGTCTTCGTATGGCAGAGCGTGACCGTGCCGTTTGCCTGGGTGAGCTGGAGCGCCATCGGTTTGCCGACGATCGTACTACGGCCGATCACGACGCAGTCCTTGCCTGCCGGATCGATGCCATTCATCTGAAGCATCCGCATGATGCCGCTCGGCGTGCACGGTTTGAGCACCGCGTCACCGATCAGCAGGCGGCCGAGATTGACCGGGTGGAACGCATCAACGTCCTTTTCCGGCGGAATGGCGAGAATGACGGCGTCGGGATCGAGATGCTTCGGCAGCGGGAGCTGAACGAGGATACCGTGGATCCGGTCATTGTCCCGCAGTTCCGCGATAACGCCGAGCAGCTCGTCCATCGTCGTATTTTCCGGCAGTTCGCGGACGTCGGAGACCATGCCGACCTCTTCACACGCCTTCTTTTTATTGCGGACGTAAACCTGCGACGCCGGATTCTCTCCGACGATCAGAACGGCCAGTCCCGGCGCGTATCCGTTGCGCTCCTTATAGGCTGCGACCCGTTCGGCTACGCCCGCGCGTACAGCCGCTGCCGCCGCTTTTCCGTCAATCAGTCTGGCCATCGTTCGTTTCCTCCGCTTTCGTTTCGTCAGATTCCGCTTTTCCATTCGTTACGGCCGGTTCCGTTACGGCTGCCGGCACCTTGGATTTTGCAAATACTACGTGCAGGATGATCCCGATCACGCACGAGGCGAGGCCGACGCACTGCGAAACCCGCAGGCTGCCGAGCATCAGGCTGTCCGTCCGCAGTCCCTCGATCAGCATCCGGCCAAAACCGTACCAGATCAGATAGGAGGCGAAAATCTGCCCGTTCCGCTTTTTCTTTTTATAGAAAAGGAGGACGAGCACAAGGCCGACGAGATTCCAGAGCGATTCGTACAGGAAGGTAGGGTGAACGTATTTTTCAAGCGCCCACACGCCGTCCGCCGGGATCGCGCCCGATGCCGAATACAGGATGCCCATCCGCCACGGGAGCGTCGTTTCGCCGCCGTACGCTTCGATATTGATAAAGTTCCCCCAGCGGCCGATGATCTGACCGATCAGGACGCACGGGATGAGAATGTCGTAGATTTTCCACACGCTGATCTTCTTGACCTTTGCAAAGATAAAGGAAGCGATCAGCCCGCCGATGATGCCGCCGTATATGGCCAGTCCGCCGTTCCAGATGGCGATACAGTTCACGAAGGTGCCCCACAGATTATGCCAGAAGCCGCCGCCCGTGACGAGATAATGGAACTCATTCCACGTGAACAGGACGTAGTAAAGTCTTGCGCCGATGATCCCGGCGATGATCGTATAGAACGCGAGATCGGTGACGTCATCCGCCGAGACCTTCTCGAATTTGCCGAGCAGAATGGCTACGATGACGGCAAGGATCATGCCGCAGGTGATCAGAACGCCGTACCACGCGACGTCCCGGCCGAACACCGTGAACGCCACCTTGTCGATGTGGAACGGTTCGATCCCGAGTCCGGGAAAGGAGAGAAAATACACAGCTGTACCTCCTTGATATTTACGATCCGACGAAAAATAAAGCGCGGCAACCAAATACCGCTTCGGTTCCGCGCTGCGATGGAGACGGCGGGAGTCGAACCCGCGTCCGAAAATCTGTCCATGAAGCTTTCTCCGGGTGCAGACCGTCTTTTGTATTTCCCGTTTCCGACGCCGGCAGTCAGGCTTCGGAAATCGGTAGCCTTTTATTGCATGACAGTTACAAAAGCAAACTCACTGTTCACGTCCGCCACTGAAATGATGCCGTGGTCAAAGTTGGACGCACTCCCATTCGGGACATTTCGGAGCCGTGACCCTCTCCGAACGGACAGCTGCCGTTAGTCAGGCAGCGAGAGCGTAATCGTTGTTAGCGTTTACTTTAAAGGTTAGGGCGTTTTAAGAGTTTCCCCAAACTCTACCCGCTTACTGCACTTCGAAATCCCCGTCGAAACCTTTACGTCCCCGTAATATGACGTTTCAACGTCGGTATGATTATAGCAGATTACTGCTTGAATTGCAAGAGTTTTTCGGGAATTCAGTCGTCGTATCCGCCGCGGCGGTTCCTCGACTTCGATGCCCGCTCGATCTCGCGTCCCGCTTCCGCTTTCGCGTCCGATTCACGCTTATCCCACAGTTTTTTACCTTTGCAGAGGCCAACCTCCATCTTCACGTTCGAGCCCGAAAAATACAGCGACAGCGGCACGAGCGTATAACTGTCCCGCGTGACATACTGCTGCAGTTTCAGGATCTCCCGCTTATGCATCAGCAGTTTTTTATCCCGCATCGGCTCCCGGTTGAAGATATTCCCTTTTTCGTACGGCGATATGTGGACGCCGAGCGCGTACAGTTCCCCGTCGATCACCCGGCAGTACGAGTCCTTCAGATTCACCTGACCGGCGCGGAGGCTCTTCACTTCCGTCCCGAACAGCGCGATCCCGGCCTCATAGGTTTCCTCCACGAAATAATCGTGGCGTGCCTTGCGGTTGTACGCGATCACTTTTCTGTTTTCTTTATTCTGCGGCATAACCCCGCCTCTGTTTCTTTGATATGGTTTATTATAGCATATCCGCGCCGGATCGGCAAGTCTTTTCGTCCGTCAGCGCGCGACGTTATTTGACAAGATCCGCGAATCCCGCCTCAACGAACGCGCCAAGCGCCTCGGGATTCAGCTTCAGGAAGTGCCCGCGCATCCCCGCGCTGACGTAGATCACGTCGTAGAGGATCGCCGTCTCGTCGATATACGTCGGAAATTTCTTCTTCATCCCGATCGGCGAGCATCCGCCCCGGATATACCCGGTCAGCGGCAGCAGCTCCTTGACGTGGATCATCTCCACCCGCTTGACACCGGCGACTACGGCACATTTTTTCAGATCCAGTTCATAGGCGACCGGGATGCAGAACACCTGATAGCCGCCCTTATCATCCCGGCAGACGAGCGTCTTGAAGATATTATCGGGATCGAGCCCGAGCACGTTCGCTGCATGGACGCCGGAGAGATCGTCTTCATCGACCTCGTATTCCGCCGTTTCGTAGGGGATTCCGGCCGTTTCAAGCAGCCGCATGGCGTTCGTTTTGGTCATGATTCGTCCTTCTTTTCGAGGATTTGTACCGCCGTCGTTCCGTCGTATTCGTCCACCAGAACTGA
>JAZUKT010000122.1:0-3841 GCA_045643445.1 Eubacteriales bacterium | reverse complement strand
TCGAAGGTCTATCTGCCGACGACGCCCGATAAGCTCCCCGACGAGCCTGCCAGACTGACGCTCGGTTTCCTCTCTGACGACAAGAACGCCTTCTATCAGATGAAGGGCTGGATCGAAGCCATTCTCGATCTCGCGGGCGCGGAAAACGTCACGTTCAAGTCCTGCACGACGGAGCCCACGTTCCATCCGGGTCGCTGCGCTGAGGTATATGCGGGCGATAAGCTGATCGGTACGTTCGGCGCCGCTCATCCGGCTGTTCTTGACAGTTACAACCTCGATCTGCCGGCCTATGTCGCCGAGCTTTCGACCGACGCGATCTACGAATCCCGCCGCGGCGCTATCATCTACACGCAGATCCCGAAGCACCCGGCTATCGAACGCGACTTCTCTTTTATCTGTGACGAAGCCGTTGAAGCCGCTTCCGTGGCCGCTGTGATCAAATCCGCCGACAAACTCGTTGCCAGCGCGGAACTCTTCGACATCTACCGCGGTCCGCAGATCGGCGAAAACATGAAGAGTATGTCCTATGCCGTCATGCTCCGCGCCGCCGACCGTACGCTGACCGACGCCGAAGCAGACGCCGCTGTCAAGACGATCCTCGAAGCACTCGAAGAAAAACTCAACGTCAAGCTCAGAGCCTGATTTATCAAAAACACAGAAAGGACAATTATCATGCTGTCTTATCCGATGACGATTGCGGGAATTGACCGCGCTCTGCCGATCTGCCCGCTCAACGAAAATCTTGCAATCGGCGCATTCGTTATTTTCGGTGACCCGGAACTGACGACCGCCGCCGCAGATGCACTCCTCAAACTGGCACCCGCGTATGACTACATCATCACGGCAGAAGCCAAAGGCATTCCGCTTGCACACGAAATGGCGCGTCTCGCCGGTAATCAGAAATACTTCGTCGCCCGCAAAAAAGCGAAAGCCTATATGTCCGGCGTATTTGAAGTGAAACTCCAGTCCATCACGACGGCCGGTCAGCAGAGTCTCTTCCTAGACAAAGCGGACGTTGAACTGATCAAGGGTTCCAGGATCCTGATCGTGGACGACGTAATCTCGACGGGCGAATCGCTCCGCGCCGTAGAAGAACTGGTCGAAGCAGCCGGCGGCAATATTGTCGGCAAGATGACCGTTCTCGCAGAAGGCGATGCGCAGGTTCGTGACGATATCATCTATCTCGAAAAGCTCCCGCTCTTCCATCCGGACGGAACGGTCATGGAAGGCACGATCCACTAAGTCTCACCATGCACCGCGGATTGTCTGTGATACAGTCTGCGGTGCTTTTTCTTTGATCTGTTATGGGAAAACAGCGCTTCGGGACTCTCCGATTCATGAATTTTCTATAACCGACAAAAATTTATCATTTTGACTGAATCCGATTCATAATCTGCGACTTATAGGTGAAAGCGCTTTCAAAGAGGTATCTCAATGGAAAAAGACATAACAAAATATGCAGAATATCTGTTTGCTGTTGCTATGAAAAAGTGCGGTAATATAAGCGATGCAGAAGATTTGACGCAGGATACGCTTCTTGCTGCCCTCCTGTATATGGATCGCGGAGGTGAAATTACCAATATGAAATACTGGTTGACTTCCGTTTTATCGAACAAGTGGAACGATGTTCTTCGCCGAAAGTATCATCTGCCTCTTATCAGTATTGAGATGATACCGAGTATTGAGGACATAAAGAATACGGAGGATGAGATTGATCGTCCGTCAGCTGAACAAATACGGCGTGAAGTTGCATTTTTAGCCAAACTGCAGCGTGAAGTGATAACAAAGCACTATCTTGACGGAAAAAGTGTATGGGAAATTGCCGATGAATTAGGCGTTCCCAAAGGCACAGTTCTTTCAAGGCTTTCATCCGGCAGACAACAGATCAGGAAAGGATTAAATGATATGGAACAGTACGAAAAGCACAGTTATCAACCCGAATGGCTGGAGATCAGTTTCAACGGCAGGTCAGGCTTTCATGATGAGCCGTGGTCGCTTGTAGCCAATGATATGATGAAACAGAATATCTTACTTGTCGCTTACGAAAAGCCTCTTTCCGTTGTTGAAATCGCCCACGCGCTTGGTATTCCGACTGCATATGTTGAAAACGCAGTGAGCGAATTGACAAAATCAGAATTAATGAGACAAGTCGGAAGCAAATATTGTACCGACTTTATGATCGTTTCTCCTGATCAGGTTTTGAAAGGATTGGATGTTGAACTGTCTTTTACAGATGAACACTATGACGATTTAATGACTATGCTTCAAGAATATCTGAATACACTATCAGAGGTAAGCTTTATGCCTGAACTTACCGATGAGAAAATGAAAAAACTCAAATACTACTTTATTTTACATTTGTTTTCTCACGCAATTTATACGGCAGTGCAAAAGATTATGCCGGAAACGGAAATCTTTCCCGCACGTCCTGACGGTGGCGCATGGGTTGCTATCGGCTTTCGTTATCCTGCTGATTTTGACTTTGAAAATTACCGATTCCGTAAATACTGCTACGGTGGGGAACGCGGGACTTTTTGGGATAATATCCTGAACGCAAAGTCGATTGATTTGAAAATATATGATACTCAACCGGATTTGAATAAGTATAATCATGGAGAAAACGGAATTCGTGACGATGATCTGGCAAAACTGCTATATATCATTTCACGGGGGATTCCCTTTGAGAGTACGGGGCTTGATGTCACGTTGTGTAAAAGTATTCCGTATTTGGTGGAATGCGGTATATTGGGCGATCATGATGGCACGCCGTTTGTTAATCTTCCGATCGTTACACCTGATGAATACAGTACACTTAATAAAATACAAATCAGGTTTATGTATAGAATGGCAGATATGATCGAGCCGTGGCTTCGGGAAATATTTCCAAAACTCAAGATAGACATTCCCAAACACCTTGAAGGACGAGTCGTAAAATTCAGACAGTATTCTTGTTACGCGATTCCCATGGCCTTCATCAAAAAGGCAATCGAAAAAAAGGATTTTGATGCCGAGGGCGCAACTCCACCAATGGTCTTGGTTATTGACGACGCAAACAAAGGTATCAGATAATTCTTCAACCTCCGGGCGTTCAGTTTCGTTCCCGGAGGTTAATTTTTCTTGATTCTTATGTCTCTTTTGATCTGTTCGGCAATCTTGACTTTTATGGGAGAATATACTATAATAAATAAGATGGAACGGGTCTGATCCGTTCTTTATTATCATCAGCAAACGGAGCACTATCATGGATAACACGACTGAACGCGGCGGTATCTCCATCGAACTGGAGCATATCTTCCCTATCATCAAAAAATGGCTGTACTCGGAGAAGGAAATCTTCATCCGTGAAATCGTATCGAATGCGTGCGACGCTATTACGAAGTTAAAACGTCTCAACTCCCTCGGTGAAGCGGACGTCGATCTGAAAGACGCCAGAATCACCGTTAAACTTGACAAAGACCTCTCCACCATCACCGTGACCGATACCGGTATCGGTATGACAGAAGAGGAACTGAAAAAGTATATCTGTCAGATCGCGCTGTCCGGCGCCATGGATTTCATCCAGAAGTACGAAGGCAGCGAAGCGAACGCACAGCAGAACGGCATCATTGGTCATTTCGGTCTCGGATTCTATTCTTCCTTCATGGTCAGCGATACAGTAGACGTAATTACCGCTTCATATAACGGATCAAATCCGGTGAAATGGGTTTGCACGACTGACGGCGAATATGAAATATCAGAACCCGGTGATGACGTGAATATTCTTTCTTCAGGACACGGTACGGCTGTGATCATGCATATCAGTGAGGAAGGTCAGGAATATCTCGGGAAATATAAGCTAAAG
>JAZUKT010000121.1:0-4958 GCA_045643445.1 Eubacteriales bacterium | reverse complement strand
CGGCGGATTCGAGACGACGGCGTTTGCTTCACCGCCGAAATCAGACGGATGAACGTCACGCACGTCGGCGCAGACGGAGCGGATCACGTCGGAGAGATCGGTTAAGGCGGCGTTCCGCTCGATCAGCGACGCATAGGGCGGCTGCAGCTCGACCGAATGGATCCGGGCAAACTTGCGCCGGGCGGCCATCAGCAGCGAGACAACGCCGGTGCCGCCGCCGAGTTCCACGCAGGTTCCGGCGGGAGACGGCCGCGCGAAGGCAGACAGGAGATAACTGTCCGTGCCGAAAGTGAGTCCCTTTTTTATCTGGATCAGCGAAAGACTCTCGTTGATCGGATCGAGCCGTGCGGTGACCGGGTCATAGAGCGTCATGAAACCTCCGATCGCTTCCGTCAGAGAAGGAGAGACGGAAACCGTCCCTCCTCCTGATTGTTTGTTGATGATTGGTCAAGCGCGGATTATTCTTCCGGCTTCGGCGCTTCAACAGAGCAAACCTCGGCGCAAGCACCGCATTCGAGACACTTTTCAGCGTCAATTACGTACTTTCCGTCCACTTCGGAGATTGCTTCGACGGGGCATTCAGCAGCACAGGAACCGCAGCCCAGGCAATCATCAGCAGAAATTTTGTATGCCATTGAGACACACCTCCCTATGAAAGATGATATATTGTAACATATATTCGACTGAAAAGAAAGAGTTTTTGCAAAATATTTTGAAAAAAATCTTCGTGCAGGATCAAAAAATGATTCCGGCCGCGTCAATCCTTGCCTTTTTTGAGCACGGTGACGTCGTCGCGGTGGAAAGATTTGACGGTTCCGTCGGCAAATTTCACCTTGATCATGCCGGTGAGCGGGCTGGTCTCGTCAACGGTGCCGGTGCCCTCCGCGGTTTTGACGGTGGAATCGACGGGCGGCGTCAGGGCGATCTCGGCTTCGTACGTCTCGTGCTCGTAGCGCAGGCAGCACATCAGACGGCCGCAGGTGCCGGAGATCTTCGCGGAATTAAGGGAAAGACTCTGTTCCTTCGCCATCTTGATGGAAACCTGGGCGAAATCGGAGAGGAAGCTGGAGCAGCAGAACGGACGGCCGCAGACGCCGAGACCGCCGAGCATTTTCGCTTCGTCCCGGATACCGATCTGCCGCAGTTCGATGCGCGTGCGGAAGACGGAGGCGAGATCCTTGACGAGCTCGCGGAAATCGACGCGCACCTCGGCGGAGAAATAGAAGAGCAGCTTGCTGTTGTCAAAAGTATATTCGGCGTCGATCAGCTTCATGTCAAGACCGTGCGCCTCGATCTTCTTTTTGCAGATCTCCATCGCGTCGGCTTCGAGCTGTTTGTTGGCTTCATACCGGGCGGTGTCGTCCGCGGTGGCGGCCCGAACGACGGGACGGAGCGGCGGCACGATCTTCTCGGACGGGAGCATCTGATTGCCCTGATCGACGAAGCCGTACTCGAGGCCGCGCGCCGTTTCGACGATGACGCGGTCGCCGGGGGAGACGGTGATGCCGTTCGGGGCGAAGTAATAGACTTTCCCGAATTCACGGAAACGGACGCCGACGATTTCAGTCAGCGCTTGCATTTTTTCTTCAGTATTCATAATCACTCCGGATGGATGGAATTTTCGGTTTATCGACCGGTGACGAGCGCGGCCATGACGGTGCTCTGGGAGCAGTTCGCCGCGAGATCGGCATCTGCCCTTGCGAGCGCGTCGCAGAGATCGGCGAGCGAACGGACGGAAACGGAACGGGCGGCCTGCGGGATCGCGTCGGCATTCGCATAGAAGAGCGGCGGCGCGCCTTTTTTGACGGCGATCAGATCACGGACGGCGGATTCGGCCAGCTGAATGATCTCGCGGGTGTCCTGCCGTTCCTTCGGAAGCCGGGTCAGCGCGTAGGCGATCGCCTCGGATTTTCTTCCGCCGAGCAGCAGATCGACGAACTCTCGCGCGGTGTCGTAGCGTTTGCGTTCCGCCTCGCCCGATTCGAATAAGGCGAGCGCCTGCCCGATCGCTCCGTTTGCGAGATGCGCGGCTGCCGTGATACGGTCGCGGTCGCGGCTTCCGGTCTGTTCCGTGAGGATCTCTTCGAGCCGGTCGGGCTGGAAGCGTTCCATGCGGATGACGGGCGCGCGGCTGCGGATCGTTTCAAGCAGAACGGTCGCGTCGGTGCAGAGCAGGAGAAACATGACGTAAGGCGGCGGCTCCTCGAGCGAGAGCAGGAGGGCGTTCTGCGCCTGCACGGTCATGAGATGAGCGTTTTCAATGATGTAAAACTTAACGTCGCCGTCGTTCGGTGTAATGTAGAGCGATTCGCGGATCGTGCGGATGGCGTCGACGCCGATCGTAGCCTTGCCGTTGTTCGAGACGGAGAGCACGTCAACGGAGAGACCGCGCAGGATCTTCCGGCAGGCTGAACAGGTACCGCACGGGAGCGGCACAGACGGATCAGTGCGGCGTTCGCATAAAACGGAGGCGGCGATCTGCCGGGCGGCGGTGTGCTTGCCGGAGCCGTCGGGGCCTTCGAGAATATAGGCGTGCGCGCTTCGTCCGGCGGCGAAATCGTAGGAAAGCGTGCGTTTCAGACGGTCATTGCCGAGAAGCGCGGGAAAAACGGAGCGTTCTTGCGTTGTCATGGCAATCCCATCCTGACGTTATGAAAAATTTCTTCAACATGATTATAGCATAAAACCCTGCCGTTTGTCAAATGATAATCGTGATGCAAACTGATTTTCAAATGGAAACGATGGTGAAATCTGTGAAAAAAGCGAAAGGATGGCTGAAAACGCTCGGAATTGCCGCGGCGGGCGCGCTGACGGGAATCGTGGTGTACTGCCTGATCGGGGAATACGGCGCGCGGCAGGAGGCGGAAAATCGGCGGATGCTGCGGGAGGCGGCGATGCGCGACGCAGTGGAGGCGCTCCTGACGGATATCGAGCACGAGGATCGGCTGCTCGCGTTCCATCACGCGCTGTCGGCGGCGGACGCGGCGGAAAAAGCGGGACGGGAGCAGGACGCGCTCTATTATCTTTCGGCGGCGGAGAAAATCCGGGCGGGCACGATGCCGGACGGCGACGCGGTGAGAAGGCGGCTTGACGGCGAAACGGACGAACGGGCGACCGAATCGGAAACACCGACGGAGGAACCGGACGCAGTCGCACGGATCCGCGAAACGAGTGCGAAGGAGACGGCGGCGCTGGTGCTCGGGATCGGAAGCGGCCTGCACATAGCGGAGAAAAGCCCGGCCGGGACGATGCTGCTGTACTGCCGGAACGGCTACGTCCTGATGGATCAAAAAAGCGGCCGTCCACTCGAGGCGATGCTGTCTCTGCCTGCCGGAGAGCGCCGCCTCAGCGATTCCGCGTGCGTTGAAAAAGCGAGGGAGGCGGCCGCGTTCTGCTTTCCGGACGATCCCGTGACGGGCGTCGGATCGGTGCGCCGCGTGGGGGAATCCGTCGTCGAAGTGCGCTTCATCGGGGAGAAGGCTCCGCTGAGCGTTTCGATCCGCACGGATACGGGGCGCACCGTTGCGCTGCACAGGGGCTGAGACTGGTACAAGCCGCCTCCGCGACCGCTGATTCCCATTGACTTTATCGGGACGATGTGGTATAATAACGTCAAATCCTGTCGGGGGAGGAATGACGGAGATGACTTACGTGCGCACCGCGCTTGATTATCTTGACGCAACGGCCGATCGGCTGCCGGATAAGGCGGCTTTTGCGGACGACGGCGCCGCTTTTACGTTCGGTGAACTGCGCCGTGCCGCATGTGCGGTCGGAACGGTCGTCTGCCGTTTGACGAACGGTGCCGTCCGGCGTCCCGTCGTTATTCTGGCGGATCGGACTGCCATTACCGTGGCCGGATATCTCGGCGCGATGGAAGCGGGCTGCATGGCGGTTCCGCTTGACGGAAAAATGCCGCTCGCCCGGCTGACGGATATTCTCGCACGGATCCGCCCGGCCGTCATTTTCTGCCAATCGAAAAATGAAAAAAATGCCGCGGATCTTTCGTCCTATGCGCCCGTCATGCGGCTCGAAGACGTGATCGGCGGAGAGATCGACGAGACCGCCTTACATAACGCGCGGGAACGCCTGCTTGACGTCGATCCCGCTTACATGATTTTTACGTCCGGCTCGACCGGCACACCGAAAGGGATCCCCGTGCCGCACCGCGCGCTGATCGACTTCACCGAATGGATGGCGGAGGCGTGCGGCGTGACGGAGAACGACGTGCTCGGCAATCAGGCGCCGTTTTTCTTCGATCTGTCGGTGAAGGATCTGTTCCAAACGATCCGCAGCGGCGCGACCTGCCGGATCTTATCGAAAAACTGCTTCCTCTTCCCGAAAATCCTCATGAAGACGATCCGTGAAGCCGGCGTTACCTGCCTCATCTGGGCGACGTCCGCGTTCCGCATGACGGCGGAATCGGGCATCCTCGAGGCGGAGCAGCCGGACACGGTGAAAAAGATCATTCTCGGCGGCGAAGCGCTGCTGGCGACGCACCTGAACCGGTGGAAAAAGGCGCTGCCGGACTGCCGCTTCATCAATCTGTACGGGCCGACCGAGGTGACCGTGGACTGCACGATGTACGAGATCGACCGCGACTTTACGGACGGCGATCCGATCCCGATCGGAAAAGCCTGCCGGAATATGGAAGTTTTGCTGCTCGACGAAGCGGGAAGACCCGTCCCGGACGGCGAGCCCGGTGAGATCGCGGTGCGCGGTATCGGACTGGCGCTCGGTTATTACGGCGACCCCGAAAAAACGGCGGCCGGCTTTATCCAGAATCCCCTCTGCCCGGACTGGGCCGACCGGCTTTATAAGACCGGGGATATCGGACGCATCGGCCCGGACGGGAACCTCTATTTTCTCGCGCGGCGGGATGATCAGATCAAGCACGGCGGCTATCGCATCGAGCTTGGGGAAATCGAGACGGCGCTTTCGGCCATTGACGGAATCTGCGG
>JAZUKT010000120.1:0-1739 GCA_045643445.1 Eubacteriales bacterium | reverse complement strand
CTCGATGTCCTCCGTATAGAGGAAGCCCTCCGTCGGATAACGGGTGAGCGAGGCGCGTTCGCCGTTTACGTAGAAATCGGTGAAATCCCCGTTCCGCACGGGCGCGGAGGGGCATTTCACGCCGTTGAATTCATCCCATTCTAAATCCGTGACCCGGTAGCCGCCGATCAGCCGCGCACCGCCGTTCGATTCAATCGTCAGGTTCGGGATCCCCTCGTCGATCACGACCGTTTCCTCGAGGAACCAGTCGCAGTCCGCGAGCCGGATCACCCGCTGCGTCATATCGCCCGACACACGCAGTTCCCGCACCGCATCGAGCGCGTCGGTAAGCGAAGCATAGTCGCCGCCCTCTCCTACGGTGAGCGCATCCGGCTCCTTCGCCGTATCGGGTCCCGTTTCGGTCAGCGTTTCGTCGGATTCCGTCGGAATTTCCGCCTTTTCGCACGCCGTCAGCGTACCGGCGAGCAATAATCCCGCCAGCGCGAGGCACAGCAGTTTTTTCATCATGAAACCTCCGTTTTTTTGTTCTGATTGATCTTCCCGGGCCGATTCAGCGCCGGGATCTGCCGTTATGGTTCGGCAGTTTCCGTTTTTTTCCTCAATAAGACGTTGTACTTGAGATGCGCGACCGAGAGTTCTCCCGTCTCGCCGTCAAGCATGATCTGCGTACCGCCGAGAAATTCCGGCCGATAGCAGTCGTACGCGCCGGTCTTCGAGCCGAACGTGCAGCGGATGCCGTACCGCATGACACTCGCGTCATTGCTGTGGCAGTGGCCGAAGAACATGCCGATCGTCCCGTTTTCCCGGCAGGCCGCGAACAGTTTTCCTTCACGGTCAACGACCGAATCCTCTCCGATGTCCTCCGTGAGAACGCCGAAATCGCCGTCCTGACAGCACGATACACACGGCGCGTCCTCTTCCGGCCGATACTTTTCCCGGACGGCTTCAAACATTTCGTGCACGGGAATATGCTGGAACGTCAGATTGGCGACAGTCCCGCGTCCGGCCAGTTCACGGATCGCCCGGTTGGCAGAGACGAACCATTCGATCTGATCGTCGGAAATCTCTTCGGTCTGCGTGATGAGGTCGTAGTCGGGATTGTCCGGCAGCAATCCGGCGCCCTCGGCCGCACGTACCCGGCATCCGTTTGAATCAAACAGGAAGACTGCGTTTTTGATCACGCCGTCCTGCCGGATCACGATGTTGTAGTTCGAGTTGCCGGTAACGCTGCCGCGCCTGAAAACGCCGTATCGGGCGGAGGCAAGCTGCTCGCACTGCCAGAGAACGCCCTTGCTCGATTCGTTGTCGTGATTGCCGAAGCAGACCGCCCACGGGATCCCGAAGGAGTCCATGAGCGCGATCAGGTGCATGAGATGCTCGCCCGAATCGTCCGTTTCGCCGTCAACGAGGTCGCCCGTGATCACGATGAGATCGGGGGCACTGTTCTCCAGCACGGTACGGACGTATTGATCCAGTTTTTCCTCGTACGTGCCGTCTTCACCGCAAACCGACACAAAAAGCTGCCTGCGCTGATCGTTCCGCGCCATGGAGGCAGTCAGGATCTGCGGATCGGAAAGCTGTATGATTTCAATATCCTTGCCGGACGCGACGTTCAGAACGAAATCCACGCCGTCGACGCCGCCGCTGTATACGCCCGGCACGTTATCCGCCCAGTTTGCGGGCAATTCGGTCGCAATATCGGGATGCCTTGCGGCGGATTCGGACGCACGTTCCACGGC
>JAZUKT010000119.1:0-1540 GCA_045643445.1 Eubacteriales bacterium | reverse complement strand
ATCGCGGAACTGTCCCGCTGCCTTGGCGGTAATGCGAATGTCACGCGCATGAACTCGAAGTGCCTCTCCGCCGACGTAACGGCCTGCTACGATCCCAATTATCCCGAAGTTTCCGAAAAGCGCAACAGCGCGCTGCTGCACTGCGGCGTCGGTCTCTGCAAATATACGGGTGCAGGCGGAAAATCCGGTACCAGCGACGCGTCTGCCGAATTCGTCGGAGAAGTGCGCGATATCTTTGACCGCGCGAACGTGCTCTGGCAGACGTCCGAACTCGGTAAAGTTGATCTCGGCGGCGGCGGAACCGTTGCGAAATTCATCGCAAACGGCAACATTGATACCGTAGATATCGGCGTGCCGGTCCTCTCGATGCACGCACCGTTCGAGATCATCTCGAAATGCGACCTGTATGAGGCGTTTGCCGCCTTTGCCGCCTTCTGTAAATAAGAAAATCTGATATTCCCGACTAAGGGAGAACAATATGCTTGAAAGACTGAACGAGGCGGAGAAGCGCTTTGAGGCGATCGAGACGGCTCTCTCCTCGCCGGATGCTTTTTCCGACATGGAACGTTATACGGCGAACATGAAGGAACGCGCCGCGCTTGCCCCGGTGATCGAGACGTTCCGGGCGTACAAAAAAGCGCTCGCGGATGCCGACGAAGCCATGGAACTGCTTGATACCGAGTCCGATCCCGATCTGAAAGAGCTGGCGGACGACGAATATAAGCAGGCCAAAGCGGACGCCGCGCGGCTTGAGAATGAACTGCGCATCCTGCTGCTCCCGAAGGACCCGATGGACGAGAAGAACGTCGTCGTCGAGATCCGTGCGGGTGCCGGCGGGGAAGAGGCGGCGCTGTTTGCCGGCGTACTTTATCGGATGTACACGATGTACGCGGATACGCGCGGCTATAAAACGGAACTTGTCAGTGTCAACGAAACGGGACTCGGCGGTTTCCGTGAAATCACGTTCCTCGTGAACGGAAGCGGCGCGTACTCCCGCTTCAAGTACGAAAGCGGCGTTCACCGCGTCCAGCGCGTACCCGTGACGGAGGCGTCCGGCCGGATTCAGACTTCCACGGCTACCGTTGCCGTCCTGCCCGAAGCCGAAAGCGTCGAGATCGAGATAGACGAGAACGATCTGCAGATCGAAACGATCAAATCGAGCGGCGCGGGCGGACAGCACATCAATAAGACGGAATCCGCGATCCGGCTGATCCATAAGCCGACGGGGATCGTCATCGAGTGTCAGGACGAACGGAGCCAGTACAAAAATAAAGACAGAGCCATGAAGCTCCGTCGCGGGAAACTGTAGTGCATGAAAACGCGGGAGCAGAACGAAAAGATTGCGAGCGAGCGGCGTTCGCAGGTCGGCACGGGAGATCGGAGCGAACGTATGCGTACTTATAATTTCCCGCAGGGGCGCGTGACGGATCACCGCATCGGGCTGACGCTGTACAAGATCGACGCGATCATGGACGGCGAACTGGACGAGATCATCGATGCGCTGCTGATAGACGAGCAGGGTCGGAAATTGCAGGAGTTG
>JAZUKT010000118.1:0-2796 GCA_045643445.1 Eubacteriales bacterium | reverse complement strand
GTATAACGTTTTTTCATCCGATTGGCGGGCGGAGCTGGAACGGCTGATCCCGCCGAATGTGGAAGTTTCGGCCTCGCTCCCGCCGCTTCTGCCGTCGGACAGTGAGACCCGCGCGATCCTCGCATCCCTTCGCGGCACCCGCGTCAGCCGGATCCTCTGTCACACGCCCGGTCAGATGACGCTCGCACGGGAAGCCGGATTTGCCGCCGACGCATCCTTCCGCGCGAATCTCACCGGCACGGACGCCATCGACGTGTGGTTCGCTCTCGGCGCGTCGTCCGTGACGCTCTCACCCGAACTGCCCGCCGGAGCCGTCCGCGCGCTCGCCTCTTCCGAAAACCGCGGCGCCATCGTCTACGGCCGCATCCCGGTCATGACGCTCTCCCGCTGTCTGATCTCGGGCGGCGTCTGCCCCAAAGGCAATCGCGGCGGCCGCGTTTCACCCGGAACTGCCAAACCACACGACTGCGCGGACACGCTGACCGACCGACGCGGCGAACGGTTCCCCGTGATCGGTCAGGCGGACTGCGAAAATATCGTTTACAACAGCGTGCCCGTCGTCATGAGCGACCGCATGGCGGAACTCGGACGGCTCGGCTTCGCGCACTATCTCTTTACCGACGAATCTGCCGCCGACTGCGTGCGGATCCTCGCCGCCTACGAAGCCGGAGAACGACTCCCGATCCCCGGCCGCCGTCTCTGATTTTGAAATATCACGCCGCTCTTGTGGCAGTTACAGGAAGGCTGAAAAATGAAAACGCTGATTCTCGCATCCGGGTCGCCGCGCCGGCTTGATTTACTGCGGCAGGCGGGTTATGATCCCGTGGTTCGCGTGGCCGACGCCGACGAATCGGGCATTCCCTACGAAACGGGCTGTCCCGGCGCGTACGTCGAAGCTCTCGCACGGCTCAAAAATGACGCGGTATTCTCGTCCGTCGTCCTTCCGGCAGATGCAGTGCTCGTTTCGGCCGACACGGTGGTCGTTCTGCCGGACAGTGAAGATTTTCCGCATCCGCTCGGGAAACCGAAGTCGGTCGCCGAAGCCGAAGCCATGATCCGCGCGCTCTCCGGGAGGCGGCACGAAGTCGTCACCGGCGTCATGATCCGCGATACCGCTTCGGGCGAGTCCGTCGTCTTTCATGAGGGCACGGAAGTCGAATTCCGCCCGCTCTCGGAGGCCGAAATCCACGCCTATTGTGCCACGCCCGAGCCTTACGACAAGGCAGGCGCCTATGGCATCCAGGGGCTCGCCGGAAAATTCGTCCGCCGCATCTCCGGCGATTATTACAATATCGTCGGTCTTCCCCTGTGCAGAGTCGTGGAAGAACTCATGAAGATGGGTGTATAGGAGAGACGCGGTGGTGGGTGCGTCTTTCTTCCCGTTCTAAATAGACATTTGGTAGAAAAGCCCGCGGGACTTTTCTGATTTGATTTTTTGTCCTCCTCGGACAGCGCACAAGAGGCCTTTCCGGCGAGGCCTCTTGTGAATCACCCGCCGTTCAAGGTGGAAACCGTCGTGAACGACATGGTTTCCCCCTTGAAAATCCCCCTTCCTGCCGGCTGCCGCCGGAAATGGGGAATGGTTTACAGGTCGCCGGTCTTTGGCGGACGTGTTAGTTAGTAAAACAAGTGCAGAGCAAAATTTTCATTATGCTGCCGCGGGCGAGAACGTTTGGTATTCTCTCCGGCGGATGAATTGCATGGCTTTACTACCTATATCCACGCTTCTCTCTCCGGCGGGGGTTTTCAGGGTCTCGGCGGTCCCTGAAAACCGCGTTAACGATTTTCTGAGGCTCTGAAACGCCTTTATTTCGGGCGTTGGACATTGTCCATCCTATACCCATTTTTGAAGTTTTCGCCAGGCCTTTTCCAAAAGGCCGCGTTCCCCGCGTTCCCCTCGTTCCCCCTCGTATCCTTCCATACTCCATCGGAGGTATTACATATGAAAAACATTGGTATTGATCTCGGTACAGCGAACACGCTCGTTTACGTGAAAGGGCGCGGGATCGTCCTGCGTGAGCCATCCGTCGTCGCAGTCGAGGCGAAATCCCGCCGCGTCGTCGCAGTCGGCAGCGAAGCCAAACTCATGCTCGGCAAGACGCCCGGCTCGATCCTGGCGGTACGCCCGCTGCAGGACGGCGTCATTGCGGAATATGACATCACGACGGCGATGCTGCACCACTACTTCAAGAAAGTCTCCGGCTCGACGATCTTCAGCCGTCCGCGGGTGATCATCTGCATCCCGAACAGCGTGACCGAAGTCGAAAAGCGCGCCGTGGAAGACGTAACGCTCGAAGCGGGTGTGCAGGCCGTCGCCCTCATCGAAGAGCCGATCGCCGCCGCCATCGGAAGCGGGCTTCGCGTTGACAGCCCCCGCGGCTCCATGATCGTGGACATCGGCGCAGGCACGACCGAAGTCGCCGTCCTCTCGCTCGGCGGGATCGTTCTCTCGACCTCCGAACGGGTAGCAGGTGACGAACTCGACGACGCCATCGTCGGCTACATCAAGCGCAAGTACAACGTCCTCATCGGCGAAGTCACCGCCGAAATGCTCAAAAAGAAGATCGGCAGCGTCCATCCCTCGACGGATCGCGGCTCCATGGAAGTGCGCGGGCGCAATCTGCTCTCCGGCCTCCCTGCCATCATCACGATCTCTTCCGCCGAGATCCGCGAAGCGCTCTCCGACGAAGTGCAGCACATCATCGAATCCATCCGCTCGACGCTCGAAAATACGCCGCCGGAACTCGCTTCCGACATTTACGACACCGGCATCATGCTCTCGGGCGGCAGCTCGCT
>JAZUKT010000117.1:0-1996 GCA_045643445.1 Eubacteriales bacterium | reverse complement strand
CGTATTGATGGAGGAAATCAGCAATTTCTTGACCTCGACGCACTTGTCAAGTATCGTTTTATCTTCATAATATCCGCTTTCTATCAAAAGTTCGAGCCAATATTCGCTCTCGGAGCATTCCTTGAGGGCAATCTGGAGCTTTGCCACAAAGTCCGCCATACCGTGTGCGAAAAACGCTTCCCTGATATTCGCCCCGATACTCGTGCCGGAACGTACAAGCTGTTTTGTCAAAATACTTTCGCGCTTTGTTTCGTGGATCTCGTTGCAAATCTTAATAATATCCAGCGCGAACGCTTTGGATTTATTCATTAAAGGGCTTTCACTCATACTTTCCACCTCTTTCTTTGAAAATTATATCACAAACACCTCAACCCTTCAACATAAAAAACAAAAATGCTTTTCGTTCCAACGAAAAGCTACCTCACTTCTTCACTATTCACTATTACCTCTTACCTCCCCAATAATCCCCTTCTCGCCGGATTAGTGAAGAGTGAAGAGGTAAGAAGTAAAAATCCCTCGAACTTACGTTCAAGGGATTTTTTAAGGCGACATCCAGAATCGAACTGGAGAATGGAAGTTTTGCAGACTTCTGCCTTACCGCTTGGCTATGTCGCCATTCACATGACAAGAGTGATTATACTATACTTCTCCACCCTTGTCAAGGGATTTCACGAAATTTGTGCGGGAGTTTTTCCGCGCCCGTCAGCCGATCGTCAGCTGCTCCGCGCCGTCTCCGCCGTCATCCGTCTCCGGCTCATCCGGCCGATACAGCACCGCGTCGCGCAGATTCTTTTCTTCTCCCGCGATCACGACCGTCGCCGTCGGCTCGAAAATCGCCGCCAATGACGCCAGTTTCCGCCCGGCCTCCACCGTCTCCGTCGACGTCAGCACCACGGGATGCGTCAGTGCAACGAGCGAGCTCATGGACGTGCCGTCCGCCGTCCGCCGCAGGATATTCGTCTGCCGGCTGAAGCAGTCCCGGCTGAGGAGAAGGATCGCCGGTTCCTCCGCCGTCAGATAATCGAACAGCGACGCCGACGCCTTATAGAGCGACACGGCATCGTAACTGCCGGGCTTATATTCCGTCACCGAGATGCCGCCGAGCTCCGCCCGCATCAGTTTCAGTTTCCGCGCGAGCTGTTCCCGCTCCGCCGGGGTGTCCGCCGCGATCACGAATTTCACGATCCCGCGGTTCGCCGCCTCCACCGCCGCGCCGATCAGAGCCAGCGACCGATCCGCCTCGCCGGTCAGCACCGTGTACCGCCCGCGCCGGATCAGGCCGTCTATCGTCCCGTCACTCATCTTCGAGAGCGCCGGATACGTCCGCAGCGTCTCGAGCAGCGCCGTTCCCCGTCCGCCGAGCGAGCCGCCGTTGCCGATCCCCTCGATCTCGCCGGTCATCGAAAGCTGCGCCCCTCTTATCGTCGGAAGGGCAAAACGGGCCGCTTCAAATCGCCCGCAGGCAAACAGTTTCCCCACCGCTGCCCGGATCTCGCTGATCGGTTCCGCCGACGGTCTTTTTCTCGGCATGATGACGTCCGTCCTTTTCGATATTTGTCAATAACAGTATAGCACATTCTTCGCGCTTTGTCCACAGATTCCTACATTAATTTATGCGCCGGGCGCTTTTTTCGCCGCAGACGACGCTTTCCCGGCCGCTTTTCTGTTGACGGAAGGCCGAAAAGGTTGTATAATAGACGGGTACGACACCACGATTTTCCCGATTTGAGAGAGTATCATGAAAAACGAAAACATCCGCCGCGCTTTCCAGGCCGCTCTGCCCCGGACGCTCCCCGTCTTCGCGGGCTACTGCTTCCTCGGCATGACCTACGGCATCTATCTGAATACATCCGGCCTGCCCGTCTGGTTCCCGATCATCATGAGCCTGACGATCTTTTCGGGTTCCGCCGAGATCATCGCCGTCGGCCTCATGCTCGCCGCGTTCGATCCCGTGAACGCCTTCGTCATCGCGGCCATCACCGGCGCCCGCTACCTC
>JAZUKT010000116.1:0-2307 GCA_045643445.1 Eubacteriales bacterium | reverse complement strand
TAGCGAATGCAGAGCAAAGTTTCATAACGGCAAAGCCGAGAGCGTCAGGTATTCTGTTGGCAAAATCAAAAGAACACCTACGTCGTGTAAGTGCTCTTTATTGGTGATGAATTGTTACGATTTACTACCTATATCCACGCTTCGCCCTATGGCGGGGGTTTTCAGGGTCTCGGTGGTCCCTAGCCGCCGTCTCCAAACCTTCTGAGGCTCTGAAACGCCTTGGTTTCGGGAGTTGAAACCTTGTCCACCCCATACCCATCCATAGAAGTTCTTGCCAGGCTTCTTTCAAGAAGCCGCGTTCCCCACGTTCCCCGCGTTCTCCTTCAGCGTGATTGATATAACCGTCGCACCGTCCGTCTCGCGGCGGGTCGATTCCACGGATATGCCGGAGCGGCGGACGATGTCGAGCGCGCGGTCGATGGGAGCGGTGATCTCCGAGAGACTGCGCGGACGCGGGGGCGTCGGCTTCGACTGACGGACGGCGGCGCGGGCGGACGCACAAAGCAGCTCCTCCACGTAGGCCTCCGCCTCGGCGACGTTCATGCGCCCGCGGATCATCGCGTCGAGCACCGGCTCCCTGTCCGCCGGATCCGGGAACCGCAGGAGCGCCCGGCAATGCCGTTCCGACAGGTGCGATTGTACGATTTTCGCCTGCTCCGCCTCCGTCAGACGCAGCAGCCTCATCTTGTTCGCCACATACGATTGACTGACCGATAACCGCGCCGCGCACGCCTCCTGCGTCAGGCCTTCCGCCTCCACGAGCGCCGCAATCGCCGCCGCTTCCTCAAACAGATTCTCCCCCTTGAGCCGATTTTTCTCCACTGATCCGATCATCGCGTTCCCGATTCCTTTCCGTGCGCACCCGCACCGTCTGCTTTTCCACATTCTACCACGCCTCCGATGCAATTCCGGTCGGAGTGCGCGGGCGGTAATCCACTATTTTCCATGCAAAACAAAATTCCCCGGCGGCAGGACGGGAGCGGACGGCTTTTTGCGGCACATCCGTCTCCCCGCGTCGGGGAATGACCGATTGCGTTTCTTCTTATTTTTTCGGGAACTGTTTCAGGATTTCCGCGTACCGGCGGGGGAATTTCTGCGGCGTCGGACGCTCCTTACGGAACAAAACCAGCCGTCTCGCGTCGCCTCCCGGCAGCTCGTAGTCAATCGGCTCGCATTTCGTCAGCCCGTACTCGGCGGCTATCTCATCCGCCAGCGATTCGTCTTCGTCCGCGTGCGCCTTCATCGCGCAGAACACGCCGCCCACTTTGACAAATCCCGCCGAAAGCTCCATGAGCACCGGCAGATTCGCCACAGCACGCGCCGTAACGAGGTCGTAGGATTCGCGCATTTTCCCGCGAGCCAGATCCTCCGCGCGACCTGATACCGCCTCAACCGACGTTAGTTTCGCCGCGGACGCCGTTTCCAGTATGTGGGAAATTTTCTTCGCCGTCGCGTCAAGGCCGCATAGCCGCACGCCCTCGCCTTCGAGCACGCACGCAAGCGGCAGAAGCGGGAATCCCGCGCCGGTTCCGACGTCGAGAACGGACGAAAACCGCAGCCCGGCAGCCTCCCAGAGCGGCAGCGGCAGAAGCGAGTCGAGCAGGTGCTTCCGCACGATTTCCGCGGGATCGAGGATGGCGGTCAGGTTGAAGCGCCGCGCGTTTTCGATCAGCTTCGCCACCACAACGTACAGCCGATCCGTCACCGCAGCCGAGCCGAACCGCACGGGATCCAGCGACGTTTCCGCGAGACCTGCCCGGTACAGCTCACCGAACGCCTCGCGCGTCAGCGGTTGTGCGACCGTTTCAGCGCTCATAGCTCTTCCCCGTTGTCCGTGGAATTTTCTTCCACATTTCCGGCTTCATCGGATCCTTCGGACTCCTCTTCCGGCTCTTCTTCCTGCTTCTCAACAAGGGCGAAATTGACGATCTTGCTGCCCTCGGCGAGCTTCATGACGATAACGCCGGAGGAGATTCTGCCGTACACGGGAATGCCGTCGGCGGGCGTGCGGATCATGTTGCCGTCGTTCGTGATGAGCAGGAGGTCTTCGTCCTCCGTAACGACCGCCACGCCGCAGATATCGCCCGTTTTTTCGTTCAGCTTTTGTACGATATTGCCCATGATGCCGCGGCCCTTCGCCTCGAATTCATCCGGGCGCATCCGCTTGCCGAGACCGCTTTCCGCGATCACGATCAGCTTGTTTTCATCCGACCAGCCGGGCGTATTCTCGAGGATGCACGCCCCTGCCACCTCGTCGCCGTCGCGCAGGAGAATGCCGCGAACGCCTCTCGCCGCACGTCCGATGAC
>JAZUKT010000115.1:0-2268 GCA_045643445.1 Eubacteriales bacterium | reverse complement strand
AAAATTTTGATGAATAAAGCCTATCCCATCGATTAGTGATTGAAAACTTTATTTTTTCGCACATATATTCTAAACATGAACAACCCCTGAGTCACTACGACTCAGGGGAATTTTTATTTCAGGAGGAAAACCAAATGTCTTTTGAACCCGCATTCGCAGAAGCCAACAAACGCAGATACCCCGCTGGGAGCCGCATCGTACTGGATCAGATGGGGGACGATCCCCGGCCGATCCCGTCAGGAACGAAAGGAACCGTTCTTCACGTCGATGACATCGGCACCGTGCATTGCCGCTTTGACAACGGCAGAGTTTTAGGCCTCATCCCCGGAGAAGACGTCTTTCACATCATAAAAGAATAGGAGGGATCTACCCATGCCCACTACGGAAAACAAACCCGAAACCATCCGGGTCCTGCTGACGGAGCCCGGACAGATCGCAAGAGCCGTCGAGATCGGCACGTCGCTTGAAGAGCTGCAGGCAGCCGTTGGCGGAACGATCGAAGCATATTATCCCTTTGAAGAGGAGGTCTGCATCGTCTGCAACGACGAAGGAAAATTCAACGGAATGAGCCCCTGCCGGGCCGTCTATGACGAGGATCACGAGTTGATCGACGTCATATTCGGTCCGTTTTTCATCTGTTCCTGCCGGGGCGAAGATTTCGGCTCTCTCACGGAGGAACAGATCGAACGCTACACCGAACTGTTCGGAGATCCCGAAATGTTCTTCCGGGTGAACGGAAAGCTCAAAGTGATACCCTATACTCCGTAAAAATCTGCTGAAAGGAAGTCACACCATGCTCATCAAAATGATCGAAGCGATCCTCGTCGCCATCGCGGATGTTCTCAAGGGAGGACATCACCCCACCAATCAAGACTAAAGGAGAAGAAAATGGAAAACAGAAACATCAATTACGCGGAAAGACAGCCCGTGTGGAACGGACTCGGGACCGACGTCAGCGACTGCAGCAGCGTGGACGAAGTGCTGGCGCAGTCGGGACTCGATTTCCGGGTACATCAGTCAAACGTCGTCACGGATGAACGCTTCCCCGTGCCGCTGCCCGGTTTCAGAGCCAACATCAGGGACGACGGTACGCCGCTCGGTATCGTCAGCACCCGGTACAGAGTTGTACAGAATACGGAGGCGTTCTCCTTCCTCGACGAGCTCGCCGACGAGGGCATGAAGTTCGAGCGGGCAGGCGGACTGCAGAACGGGCGGAAGGTCTTCGTCCTTGCGCGAATGCCGGACAGATACCTGATCGCCGGCGAATCCGTTGCGCCGTACATCGTCTTTATCAATTCCCACGACGGGAGCGGCTCCGTCAAGGTGCTGATGACGCCGGTCCGCATGATCTGCCTCAACATGCTCAATCTTGCCGTCCGTAATGCCGCGCGAACGTGGTCGGCCGTACACAGCGGCGATTTCCTGTCGAAGCTGGCGGATGCGAAAAACACGCTGACCTACGCGAGACAGTATATGCGGGGACTGGGCGAGACCGTCGATCAGCTGAAGTGTAAGGTCATCCCGGACGCGGTCGTCTTTGATACGGTGAACAAGCTGATCCCCGTCGACAACAGGATGTCGAAAGTCCAGATGAAGAACGCGGTCAGACAGCGGGAGGATATTCTGGAACGCTATTTCCACGCGCCCGATCTTGTGCCGATGAACCGGACGGCGTACCGCTTCATCAACGCGGTATCCGATCACGCCACGCACGCTGATCCGATCCGCAGAAGGGAGAACTATCGTGAAGCACTTTTCAGCCGCAGTGTGGAAGGCAATCCGCTTGTTGATCGGGCTGTTGACCTTCTGTCTTCAGCTGCATGAGATCTTCCGGGAGGCATGAACATGGCTGTAAAAATTGCCGCAACGAAAGAACTGCCGCGGGAGGAATGGCTCGCTTTCCGCAGACTCGGCATCGGCGGCTCGGATGCCGGAGCGGTCTGCGGCGTCAATCCGTACAGAAGCGCCTTCAACGTCTACGCGGACAAGACCGGAACGGCAGGAGCCGACGAGGATACCGAAAGACTGCGGCAGGGACGTGATCTCGAAGACTACTGCGCCCGCCGCTTTTCCGAGGCATCCGGGCTGAAGGTACGCCGTTCCAACTATCTCTACCGTCACGGGTCACACGACTTCATGCTCGCCGATCTCGACCGTATCATCGTCGGAGAAAATGCCGGGCTCGAGTGCAAGACCGTATCCGCGTGGTCGGCGGACAAATGGAAATCTCTCGATAGTCTTCCGGAATCCTATATCCTGCAATGTCAG
>JAZUKT010000114.1:0-1592 GCA_045643445.1 Eubacteriales bacterium | reverse complement strand
CGACTGTTCTGATTTTTACCGTTACCGGGAAACCTTTCGGCGACCGTTCCCCCTTTCGCACTTTCAATATAGCAGATTTCCCGCCGGATTTCAAGATGCTTTTGTGAACATTTGCCGTAAATTGCGCGATTTTTCTGTGTTTTTTGTGTGTTTTTTCCTATTTTCGATTTTTCGCCGTCGAAGGCTGTCGTTTCTGCACAGAGAAAGCGCACGTCAAATGGATACATTTTGTACATTCTGAAATTGACAAACGCGCCCGGCCCATGATATAATGAAAATGTACTCATCAAGGCGGTATAAACGCCGCCCGGATGGGCAGACTAACCACGGCATATGATTTCGGAGGATCACAAAAATGAAAGAAAAATCGAGATGCGTCGTCGTGGGCGCAACCGGCATGGTCGGACAGCGTTTTCTGACTCTGCTTGAAAATCATCCGTATTTTACCGTGACCGGCGTGGCAGCCAGCAGCCGTTCCGCAGGCCGTACCTATGAAGAAGCCGTTGCCGGACGCTGGAAAATGACAACGCCGATCCCCGAATCCGTCAAGAATATGGTCGTTCTGGACGCCGCAGACGTCAAAAAAGTCGCCGATCTGTGCGATTTCGTTTTCTGCGCCGTCGATATGCCGAAGGACGAGATCAAAAAACTCGAAGAGGCATACGCGAAAGCCGAACTGCCCGTCGTATCGAACAACTCCGCCAACCGCTGGACGGCTGACGTGCCGATGGTCATCCCGGAAATCAACCCGGAACACCTCGACGTCATCGAAAGCCAGCGCAAGCGCCTCGGCACGGCCCGCGGCTTCATCGTCGTCAAGCCGAACTGCTCCATTCAGGGCTACGTTCCCGCGCTCACCCCGCTGCTCAAATACGGCCTTAAGACCGTAGTCGCCACGACCTATCAGGCCATCTCCGGCGCAGGCAAGACCTTCGACGTATGGCCGGAAATGATCGACAACGTCATTCCCTATATCGGCGGCGAAGAGGAAAAGAGCGAACGCGAACCGCTCAAGATCTGGGGTTCCCTCCGCGGCGGCATTATCACGACTGCCGAAGGACCGATCATCTCCACACAGTGCATCCGCGTTCCCGTCACCGACGGTCATACCGCAGCGGTCTTCATGTCCTTCGACAATCCGCCGCCGCGTGAAACGATCCTCGAAGAATGGGCAAGCTACCGCGGACTGCCGCAGATGCTCGAGTTGCCCTCCGCACCGAAGCAGTTCATCACCTACTTTGAGGAAGACAACCGCCCGCAGGCGAAACTCGACCGCGATATCTACGGCGGTATGGGCATCTCGCTCGGTCGTCTCCGCCCCGATACGATCTTCGATTACAAGTTCGTCGGACTCGCCCATAATACCCTCCGCGGTGCGGCAGGCGGCGGCGTCCTCACGGCTGAACTTCTCTACCGCCAGGGTTACCTCAACTGAATCAAATTCCTTCATAGGAGCCGATGGATCTCATCCGTCCGGCTCCTTTTTTTGAGGAGTACGCGGGGAGAACGCGAGGGAAGACGCGGCCTTTTGGAAAAGGCCTGGCGAAAACTTTTATGGATGGGTATGGATGGACAAGGTGCACTGCAGAGCG
>JAZUKT010000113.1:0-3841 GCA_045643445.1 Eubacteriales bacterium | reverse complement strand
CCGTCGAACATCGACCAGAATTCCGCCGGAACGAACGCCGCCCCGTCCCGGATGACGAGCGGTTCCGTGGAATCTTTATACCAGACTTCATCGTTGCAGAACAGCGACGGCAGATTCTTCTCGGCGGCTCCTGCCGGGATCAGCAAGGCGAGAAGCAGCGTGAGCGCGAGTGTCAGCGTCACGATCCGTTTTTTCACAGCTCTTCATCCTTTCTTCGTATTCAGCCGGTCATCGGCGGCTTACGGCTCCGTCTTATGGTAGGCGACGGCCAGATCCACGACCAGCCCGTAGCTGCGCGAACCTTCCTTTTCACCCTGCATCACCAGATAGGTATGATTGACCGCATCGCTCACGTCCGCCGCCACGTTGTCGCGGTACCGGTCGAAGAAGCTGCGGTAGCATTCGAGGTCGTACCGCACACGGACGTTCAGATCCGCGATCGCCTTGCCGTACAGCGTAGGCGACGCGCCGTAGAGCGGTTCAGCCAGATATTCAAACATATTGAGGTACCCTGCGTACTGCATATACAAGTCGTCCGACGTGATGCAGACAAGGTACGCCATGAAGTTCGCCTCGTTTTCCCGGGCGATGCCGCGCTGATGCGCCATCTCATGCGCCGTCGTGAAAACGTTGACGAAATCGGGGTAATTCGTATTCAGGTTCGCCTCACCCGTGAAATAGGTGTAGACGCCCGAGATATGCGTATAGGTCATCAGATCCGACAGGGCGATCCGTTTCACCGGCACGTTCAGCACCGGGAGAAAATCGTATGTCTCCGAGAGCGCCGCGTAGGACGTTCGGCAGAGCGACGCGGCCTCCTCCTGTGTGTACGGCTTGAGCGAGCCGTCCTCCGGCGCGATGAGCACGCTGTCAGAGAGTTCGTTCAGCCGCGCCACGACGATCTCCATCGTATCGGCCAGCTCTTCCGCCGTCACGGGCGACCGTTCCAGGCCGATTTTTTCGTCAA
This sequence comes from Eubacteriales bacterium, assembly GCA_045643445.1. Taxonomy (GTDB): domain Bacteria; phylum Bacillota; class Clostridia; order Oscillospirales; family CAG-272; genus UMGS1696. Next base: position 2,874 of record JAZUKT010000113.1, on the reverse strand, counting down.
GCGTCGTCGTATGATAGCCGAGCCCGAACGAAAAGACGAAAAGCGTATAGAACACCGCCGGGATCGACAGAATGGCGCACATACACCGCGGAAAAGCAGCGGGATCACGGTCGATCCGCCGGATTAAGATGACGATCAGCACGACGGCGATCACCGGCAGAAGCAGGATGACCGACTCGGCGAGCGAAAACGGCAGCGGCGCGGTCAGATACGCAAGCGCGGCACGGATCGGTGCGGAGACGATGCGGTTGAAGCCGTCCGAAAACGCGGGAGAGAGCGAGCCGATCAGATGGATGACACCGGCCGCCAGCGTGAAGAGAAAGATGATCAGGCAGGCAAGCGGGATCCGGCGGCGTCTTTTCGGTCCTTGTTGTTTCATCGGTTCAGTATTCATGAATATGGATTCCTCGGGTTCGATTCAGTTTTCCGTTTTTTTCTCCGGGAGCCGGAGACCGCACGCGTCCATCAGAGCCCGTACGTCCGCGGGGATCGGCGCCGTCACGGTCATGATCTCCCCCGTGTACGGATGCGGAAAGCGCGTTTCATAACTGTGCAGGGCGTGGCGGGCGATGTACGGCGAAGCGGATCCGTAGAGCGTGTCGCCCGTGATCGGACAGCCGATGCCGCAAAGCTGCACCCGGATCTGATGCGTCCGCCCGGTCAGCGGAGAACAGAGCAGAAGCGCGTGGCCGTCCCGTTCGTCAAGCACCCGGTATTCGGTCACGGCCGGTTTCGCGTCGGGCAGGCTTTCGTCGCATTCCTCGCGTTCGATGACGCTCTCGGCGCGCCGGTGCATGAACGAACGGATCGTGCCGGATTTTTCAGCCGGGACCCCGTCCGTTACGGCGAGATACTGTTTGCGGATTTCTCCGTTCACCATGGCCGTGTACATCTTGTAGGAGGCGTCCTTCGTATTCGCCGTCAGCATACAGCCGCTCGTGTCGCGGTCGAGGCGGTTCACCGGACGGAACACATACGTCCGATCCGCATATCGGAAGGCAAGCGCGTTCGCCGCCGTGTCGAGCCGATGCCCGTGCGACGGATGCGACGGCATATCGTACGGTTTATTGATGACCGTGATCGCCTCGTCCTCGTACAGCACCTCGAGCGGCAGATCGACCGGGATGATGTACGGGCTGACGTCCTCCGGCTTATCCTCCACCGCGAGCGAAAGCACGTCGCCGTGCGCGAGAACGTAACGGACGGTTACCCATTTGCCGTTGACGAAGATGCCGCCCTCCGAAAATTTCAGTTTCTTGATGAGATTCACCGAGTAGCCGAGCTCGCGGAACAGGACCTCCCGGATCGTCATGCCTTCATAGTTGCCGTCGATCAGAATATCCATCAGCCGTCCAGCTCCCGCCAGTAACTGTAATAGGCGATCACCGTGCGCACGGTTCCGTCGTGCTCAAGATCCGGCGCCGTGATGACGACTCCTTCGAGCGACAGCAGCTCCCACGCGGACAGCTCATTGATCTTCGTCCGCAGCAGCACGTCCTGACTGGCGTATACGAGCAGCTCGTCTTCCTTGCGGACGATGGCGCCGGACTTGCCGATCACCTCTTCGATCCCGTTGATCCGCTCCGTCACGCACTTGAGCGCACGACCGTCCAGATACGCCGCGAGATCGTTTTTATACCGCTTGCTGTTCGGATTTTTTGATTTCGTCCAGTGCTTTGACTTATTTGGCATGATTCCCTCATAAACGTCAACTATTTTTGTAACATATGTAGAAAAGCGATCAATTTCCCAAAAAGTATTGCAAAACCACAGCCAAAGGATTATGATTAGGAGAATGTAAAACTATTGGCATTTTTCGGGCATGATCATCCGATTCTATACAACTTATTTATATTATTATAGCACAAATTCCACCCGGTTTGTATAGAAAAATATGAATTTTTTACGTTTTTCCGGTATATCCGGCGAGTTGACGCCATAGGGATGCTTTGCTCATTACTTTTCCCGAAAGGATGACTGACTATGCTTCCGCTTGACAAACTGACCGATGCGGCCGCTGCTGCTCTGTCGGCCCACGGACTGGATCCCGACAGCATGACGATCGCCGTGCGGCTGGATCAGGATTTCAATGAACGATACGGTGAAGCGTGGCTCGTATACGACAAGGAGACCCGTCATCTCCACCGGCTGCTGGCCGACACGGATTCGATCGCCGCAGTCCCGACTTCCCGCCGCAAGCGCAGGAATCACGGGACCGACGAAACGCCGGACGCCGCCGTGGTCAACTGGTTCGACAGTCTTTCACTTGACTATTACTCCGATATGTCGGTCGATATGTGTATGTCGAGCAACCGGCTGCTGCTGAAAAAGCACGACTCGCCCCGCCCTGCCGAAACCGACGATATGACGGATGACGAGAAAACGCAGCAGAACGATGCGTGGAACAAGGAAGCCGTCACGGTGATCAAGGGCTATTTCTCCAACGCGCGCCGCAGCCGTGTCCGGACATTCTGCGAGATCATCGGCCGGTTCCAGAAGGGTGAGGACGTCACGGATGAAGACCAGATCTTCGAGCAGTTCCACGCGAAGTGCCCGAAGTGCGGCAAAGAATATCCCGATCAGATCAAGCGCGTCTGCCCGAACTGCCGGAATCAGGGGCTCACCTTCATGCGGATGCTCTCCCTTGCCAAGCCGTTCATGCCGCTCGCCATTCTGACCGTCATCTGTATGCTGCTTTCCTCCGCCATCTCGCTCGTTTCCCCGATTTTAAGCGGCGAGGTGCTTTTCGATGACGTTATCGCCGCCACAGGCAAATGGCCCGCCGTCGAAAAGCTCTTCATCGTTCTCTCGGCCATCGTCGGGTTGGCGCTCCTCTCTCTCGGCGTCATGCTGCTGATGAACCGCGTGAACGCC
>JAZUKT010000112.1:0-22536 GCA_045643445.1 Eubacteriales bacterium | reverse complement strand
TGCGACAGTATCGTACGTGTAACCGCCTGCACTGCCTTCCGATTCAGTCAGCGTGTAGTTGTAGGTACCGGCTGCCGTGTAGGAGATAGCGCCGAATGCGGTCGTGCCTTCGTCCGTGATCGTTACCTTATTGGATGCGGGCATCGGAGCCGTGCCGACAGGTGCCAGCGTGAACTCGAACGTCTGCTTCTGATCGTCAGGACGTGCGTTACCGTCGATGTCCTTCTCTACCTTAATGGTAACAGAAGTGCCGGCCGGTTCGTATTCGTTCGTGAAGATTGCGGTATCCGTTTCGGTGCCGCCGATCGTCAGAGTCGGAACGAGCGTGCCGTGGTCATCTGCGACGACTACCTTGACGTTACGGGCTACGGTATCGTTGGTATAACCGCCTGCGCCGCCCTTCGTTTCAGTCAGCGTGTATTCGTACGTGCCGGCTGCCGTGTAGGAGATAGCGCCGAATGCGGTCGTGCCTTCGTCCGTGATCGATACCTTATCGGATGCGGGCATCGGAGCCGTACCGACAGGCGCCAGCGTGAACTCGAACGTCTGCTTCTGGTCATCCTGACGTTCGTTACCTTCGATATCCTTCTCTACCTTAATGGTAACAGAAGTATCGGCCGGGTTATAGGTGTTCTTGAAGGAAGCAACGTTGCCGGTGACAGCAGCGCCGTCAATGGTGGTCGCTGCGCTCAGAACGCCGTTCGTATCGGTGACGACGACCTTGATCGCGCGAGGCGTCGTATCATACGTGTAACCGCCTGCGCTGCCTTCCGATTCAGTCAGCGTGTATTCGTACGTGCCGGCTGCCGTATAGGAGATCGCGCCGAATGCAGCCGTGCCTTCATCCGTGATGGTCACCTTATCGGATGCGGGCATCGGAGCCGTACCGACAGGCGCCAGCGTGAATTCGAACGTCTGCTTCTGATCATTCTGACGTGCGTTGCCTTCGATGGACTTCGAAACGTTCAGAATGACAGACGTATCAGTAGGATCGTAATTGTTCGTAAAGGTCGTGACGTTGCCTGCTACCGTGTTTCCGTCGATCGTAGCAGCAGTGCTGAGCGTACCGCTGTTATCGCTGACCGTTACGATGATTTCGTGAGACTTGGTATCGTACGTGTAGCCGCCTTCGGAGCCGGTGGCTTCAGTAAGCGTGTACTTGTACGTGCCGGCTGCCGAGTAACTGATCAGGCCAAAGGTCTTGGTGCCTTCGTCCGTAATGGTTACAGTCGAGCCGCCTGCCGGAGTGGGTGCGCCGTCAAGTGCCGTGAGCGTGAACTCGAAGGTCCGTTTCTGATCGGCAGGACGTGCGTTACCGGTAATGGCCTTTGCTACGCTCAGGTAAATACCGGCTTCACCGGGTGCATAGTGGTTGGTGAACGTTGCCTTAGTCGTTGCGGTATCGTTGATCGTCGTAGCAGCCGAGAGAACTGCGTCCGTATCGGTTACAACGATCTTGACGTTGCGGACTACGGTATCGTTGGTATAACCGCCTGCGCCGCCCTTCGTTTCAGTCAGCGTGTATTCGTACGTGCCGGCTGCCGTGAACGTGATCGCGCCGAAATCGGCCGTGCCAACGTCCGTGACCGATACCTTATCGGATGCAGGCATCGGAGCCGTTCCGACAGGTGCCAGCGTGAATTCGAACGTCTGCTTCTGATCGGCAGGACGTGCGTTACCGGTGATAGCCTTTTCAACGCTCAGAACAACGGACGTATCGGTAGGATCGTAGTTGTTCGTGAAGGTTGCCTTGTTGCCGGTAACCGTTACGCCGTCGATCGTGGCTGCTGCGCTCAGCATACCGCCGTTATCGGTGACAACGACTTCGATCACACGGTCGTTATCCGGGTCATACGTGTAACCGTCTTCGCCGCCGTCAACTTCAGTCAGCGTGTACTTGTACGTGCCGGCCATCGTGTAGGCGATCGCACCGAATGCAGCCGTACCAACGTCCGTGATGGTCACGGTGTCGGACGTGGGCATCGGAGCCGTGCCGACAGGTGCCAGCGTGAACGTGAACGTCTTCTTTTCGTCTGCAGGACGTGCATTGCCGGTGATAGCCTTTTCAACGTTCAGAACCAGGCCGGTTCCGCCGGGCAGATACTGGTTCGTAATAACTGCTCTGTTGTTGGCCGCTGCAGAACCGTTGATGGTTGCAGCTGCTTCAAGCGTACCGTCGTTATCCGTCACAACGATCTCAACGCTGCGAGGCGTCGTATCGTACGTATAGCCTGCTACGCCGCCGTCAGTTTCGGTGATCGTGTAGTTATACGTGCCGGCTGCCGTGAACGTGATCGCGCCGAAGTCGGCAACGTCATCATCGGTAATGGTGATCACGGTATTCGATGCGGGCATCGGAGCCGTGCCGACAGGTGCCAGCGTGAATTCGAACGTCTTCTTCTGGTCTGCAGGACGTGCGTTGCCGGTGATGTTCTTATCAACACCGAGCGTTACGGACGTTGCAGCGGGTTCGTAATGGTTGACAAAGATCGACGTATTATCCGTGTAGAGTGCGTCGTCGATCGTGGTAACTGCCTCGAGCGTACCGTCGTTATCGGTGACAACGACCTTGATGTCGCGGACGTTATCGGGATCGTACGTGTAGCCGTCTTCACCGTCGTTCGTTTCAGTCAGCGTGTAGTAGTACGTGCCGGCTGCCGTGAACGTGATGTCGCCGAACGCAGCAGTATCTTCGTCCGTGACGGTCACGGTGTCGGATGCGGGCATCGGAGCCGTGCCGACAGGTGCGAGCACGAATTCGAACGTCTTCAGCTGCGTGCTGACACGGGCGTTACCGGTGATCTGCTTTTCTACGTTCAGAACAACGGTCGTGTCTTCAGGATCATAGTTATTCGTGATCTTGGCAACGGTTGTGGTATCAGTACCAATTGTCACCGTCGGCTCAAGTTCACCGTCGTTATCCGTTACGACAACCGTTACTTCACGAGGCGTCGTATCGTACGTGTAGCCGTCCTGCTCGCCGTCCGTTTCAGTGATCGTGTACTTGTAGGTTCCGGCTGCCGTGTACGTGATCGCGCCGAAGTCGGCAGTACCTGCATCGTTAACGGTAATCACAGTGTTAGAAGCGGGCATCGGAGCCGTACCGACTGCTGCCAGCGTGAACGTGAAGTCTTTCTTCAGCGTGCTCTGACGTGCGTTACCCGTGATGATCTTTTCAACGCCGAGCTGAACGCTGGTGTCCTTAGGATCATAATTGTTGGTGAACGTCGGCGAAACTGCCGTCGCGGTTGCATTGACACCGTCGATCGTGCAGGTCGGAACAAGCGTACCGAAGTTATCCACAACCTCGATCACAACGTGACGCGAGTCGTCCGGGTCATACGTGTAGTAGTCTTCCCCGTCGTCAATTTCAGCGATGTCGTATTCGTACGTACCGGCTGCCGGGAACGTGATCGTGCCGAAGGAAGCCGTGCCGGCATCCTTAACAGATACGGTCAGGTTAGCCGGGACAGGTGCGTCACCGACAGGCGTCAGCGTGAACCGGAACGTCTTCTGATAATCAGCTGTACGGGCATTACCGGTGATAACCTTCTTGACGCCGAGCGTTGCGGATGCGCTGCCGGGCGTGTACGTATTAATGAAGGTTGCACTGTCGGTCGTATCCGCGCCGATCGTGGTAACTGCTTCAAGCGTACCGTCGTTATCGGTTACGACAACCGTGATCTCACGAGGCGTCGTATCGTACGAGTAGCCGGATGCGCCGCCGTTCGTTTCGGTAAGCGTGTACTTATACGTACCGGCTGCCGTATACGTGATCGTATTGAAGGCGGCAGAACCGTCGTCCTTGATGGTGACCGTTGCGGGAGACGGCATCGGAGCCGTTCCGACAGGTGCCAGCGTGAACGTGAAGGCCTGCTTCTGCGCTTCCTGACGTTCGTTACCCTGGACGTCCTTCGTTACATGGAACGTCACGGTTGCGTCCGTCGGATCGTAGATATTCGTGAAGATCGAATCAGTCGTAAGAGTATCGTCGATCGTGGTAGAAGCCAAAAGCGTACCGTCGTTATCGGTTACGACTACCTTGATCTTACGAGGCGTCGTATCGTACTTGTAGTAGGTTTCTCCGCCGTCCGTTTCAGTCAGCGTGTATTCGTACGTGCCGGCTGCCGTGAACGTGATCTCGCCGAATTCTGCAGTACCGTTATCCTTGATGGTCACGGTATCAGATGCAGGCATCGGTGCGGTGCCGTCCGGGACAAGCGTGAACGTGAACGTCTTCTTATAATCGTCAACACGCGGGTTGCCGCTGACGATCTTCTCTACGCCGAGCTTGACGGTTGCGTCCGCGGGATCGTAGACGTTGGTAAACGCTGCGGTATCCGTGGTTACACCGTCAATCTTAACGGCTGCGGTCAGCGTACCGTCATTATCGGTCACAACGACCTCAACGTCACGGACGTTATCCGGGTCGTACGTATAACCGTCTTCGCTGCCGGACGCTTCGGTGATCGTGTACTGATAGGTTCCGGCCGTCGTGTAGGTGATCGTACCGAAGTCGGCTTCACCGCTGTCCGTGATGGTCACGGTCGTGTCGGTCGTCGGAAGAGGTGCGCCGTCGATGGCAGCAAGCGTGAATTCGAACGTCTTCTTCAGATCATCCTGACGTGCCGTACCGGTCACAGTCTTCTTGACGCCGAGATCAACAGTAGCGTCCGCCGGATCGTAAGAGTTCGTGAAGGAAGCCTCCGCGGCGTCTGCGGGTACGGAAGTACCGTCGATCGTAACGGCTGCAACCAGCGTACCGTCGTTATCAGTGACAACAACTTCGATCGCACGGTCGTTATCCGGGTCATACGTATAACCGTCTTCATCGCCGACAGCTTCGGTCAGCGTGTACTTATACGTGCCGGCCGCCGTGTAGGTGATCGGAGCAAAGTCAACGGAACCGGTATCGGTTACCGTCACGGTCGCGGAAGTCGGCATCGGAGCCGTTCCGTCGGGCGTCAGCGTGAAGGAGAACGTCTTCTTCAGCAATTCCTGACGTACCGTGCCGGTCACAGTCTTATTGACCGTGAGGTTGATGACTGCGTCGGTCGGATCGTAGACGTTTTCGAACTCTGCGGTCGTCGTCGTTTCGTCATCGATCGTGGTAACTGCAACGAGTGCGCCGTCCACGTCGGTGACAACGATCTGGATGTCACGAGGCGTCGTGTCGTACGTGTAGTTCGCTGCGCCGCCGTCGGTTTCAGTGAGCGTGTAATTGTACGTTCCTTCTGCGGTGAACGTGATCGCACCGAAATCAACGGAACCGGTATCGGTTACCGTCACGGTTGCGGATGCGGGCATCGGTTCGGTGCCGTCCGGAACGAGCGTGAATTCGAACGTCTTCTTCAGCGAATTCTGACGTGCCGTGCCGTTCACAGTCTTATCGACCGTAAGAACAACGGACGTGTCAGTCGGATCGTAAACGTTCGTGAACGAAGCGGAAGAAGCAGCGCCGCCGTTATAGAGAACGGTTGCCTTGAATTCTTCATCCGTCGTATCCCAGTATACGTTGATGGTCACCGTCGTGGTGGACGCGTCGTACTTGAGACTGTTCAGCGTATAATCGGGTGCTGCAACACCGGTCGGGAGTTTTTCCTTGACGTAGTACGTGTAGGTACCGGCCTTCTTGAAGGTCATTTCCGTGAAGGAGAACGTGCCGTCGCCGAGGTTGGTCGTATCTTCGATAAAGGTTACGTTGTCTGCGTCGTTTGCATCGTACAGTTCGAACGTGAAGTCACCAGCGGCAAGCGCCATATCGGCACCGTGGCTGTCATCGAGCGTCTTCACGCCGGTGATGGTGGCCTTGGTTTCACGTACGTTCTTAACCGTTACCTTATCGGTCTTTTCGGTCTTGGTCGTAAGCGGGAGATTGAGGACCCACTTATTGGAACCGAGCGAGGTGATGGACGTACCGACAGTCGTGGTAGGATCGGCAGCTGCGGTCGCGTCCGTAAGTTCGTAACCGTCTGCAGCCGCAGATTCTTCGATGACGTATTCCTTCCACCAGTTCAGACCGGTGATGCGGATCTTACCGTCAGCATCGGTTTCGATCTCCGTGACAGAGCCGCTTGCGTCAGGATAGTAAGACTTACTCGTGCTGTCGTAGCTGAACGTCATGGCAGAACCGCTGCCGTCAGCTTCGCCTTCATCGTACGGGCCGTAGAACTTGAACTTGGCGCCTTCGATCTTGACGGTCGAATCGTCGTCCGCAAGCTTGGTCAGTTCAAGGTCACGTTCCATCGTGAAGCCGATATCCTTACTCTGGTCAACCGTCGTGGAGTCAGAGTACAGGATGAAGAACGGCGTCGTCGTGTAGCTGCCGGGTGCGGTTTCGGTGAAGTTGCTGTCGTATGCGTTTGCGCCGAGCGTTTCACGCGTATCGTCAGACATATAGTAGCCGTCTCCGTGCTTGGTCAGCTTGAAGATATTCGTCAGCGACGAATCACTCAGAGCCGATTTGATCGTGTAGTGATACGGGTCGGACGTCTTCAGGGCGGACGGGATCAGAGCACCGGTCACTTCGCCCGTCGTCGTATTGGTCGACACGTCGTACAGCGGATCACGAACGGGCAGCGCCGGTCCGAGATCGTCGAAGTGGAAGTGCAGAATGCTTTCGCCGACACTCGTATTGTCATACGTATAATCGACGGAAGAAGTCGTCGTAGGCGTCTTTCTGTTGTCAATGAGCGTGAAGCCGATTGCAGACTTCAGCTGCTGGATGATCGCATAATCGTCGTAGTCGCGGGCGTTGGCAGAACCCTGAACGCCGTCCCAGTCTTCGTCGATCCAGACGTCACCTTCTACGGGCGTCATGGAGCCGATCATGGTTGCGAATACCTTGTTACTGGTCAGACCGTTATTGGCGGAACCGGCCCAGTTAGCGTGGAATTCGTTGGCTGCGTTTTCAAGGCAGTACTGCGTGAACTCGCTGTCTACCGTGACATCGTCCGTCGTCGTTCTGTACGTGATAACGAGGTTCGTACCCATACCCATCGTGAACGACGGCTTGAAGACGATAACGAATGCGAGAACCTTATCGAGAGACGTGATGTGGCTGTCGCCGACCGGATACCAGCCAGCAGGCAGAGCCTGACCTGCTTCTACGAGCTGAGGCCATGCCGCGTTATCGCTCCACTTGTTCGCGCTGGCCATAGCTGCATCCAGTGCGGCTTCAGCGGAAGCGAGGTTGGTCGCGTAATCAGAGGACGTGCCGACATAGTAGTATACGTAGTAATCACCGGTAGCACCGTCGATATCGCCGGAATACGTTGCGCTCGTGACGCGAAGCATATCCTGGTTCCAGGCGCTGACGAGCGTTGCATCGTCGGTGATGTCGATCTTCGGGAGAAGGTCACCGACCATGATGCAGCTCTTTTCATCGTCAATACCGTTCGATACGGTCAGACGGTAGTCAACCCAGCCGGGTTCCCATGCGGAATCAATCGTGCCGTCGCCGTTGTCCCGTTCATTGGTATTCGTACGGCTTGCCGATGCAAGGAAGCCTTCAATACTGCTGAAGCCTTCGTCCTTGTCACCGCGGATCGACTTTCTCAGCGTCATGGACGCTCTCAGAGATACGCCGACGCTGTTCTGGTTCTTGACCCAGATGTAACTGTCGTCTTCGTATTCTGCAAAGTCGGGGTTGATCGCCATGCATGCTTCACGTTCTTCCGCAAGGCCGTAGCCGTCAACCGCGTCTACAAGGGTATCCGGGAAGCCCGATGCATCACGGAAGGAATATCCGTGCGGGTTGGAGGAGGTAGGATAGCTGTGTTCGCTGCTGCTGAGCAGAACGAAGTTATCCATATGATCCCCGTACAGAACGGCGGAGTCGTTGATGTATACGTCAAGCGAGATCGTGAACGAAGAACCCGGGTTCAGCGAACCGATCAGGTCGAAAACAACTGCCGTTTCAGCGTCACCGTAAATAACGCCGCCTTCCCCGTCTTCAAAGACCAGAGAAGATTCGCCGGCGTAACGGTACACGCCGTTTACCGTAAAGGTTTCATTATCGGTACCGGGGCTGACGGTGTAGTCGCCCGTGAAGATCGTGCCGCTCGGGAGCATATCCATTACGACAGGGTTCACGAACGGAACCTTCGAGTTACTCGAGTTCGTCACCGTGATCACGTAAGAGATCGTGTCTCTTACCTGTACGCCTTCCGTCTTGGTCGGGACCTTGGAGACGGAGACGATCGGGTACTGGATCGAGTTGACGTCGATATTAACACCGGTGGAATTAGATTTGGTCTGCGTAGTCGTTCCGCTGCCGTCTGCCGACCACTGCGGGTAGGTCAGTTTGGCAGAAGCACCGTTTCTGAACTGGGAGACTTCCTGAATCGTTTCGCCTTCAGGAGCTTCAAGCTGATGAATGTTCGCGTAAACGGTAATGGTGCCGGGCTTGAAGTTGTAACCGAGTGCATACGCATTGCCGGTCGCATACTGAACGCCCTGGCTGTAATATTCGACCTTGAACGACTTGGCTTCGCGGCCTTCGGGAGCATTGGCTCTCGTAACGGCGTTCAGGTTCAGGTACGTCGTTTCCGCAGTCGTATTGTCAAAGAACGTCCACGTTACCTTCGCGGAGATCGTGGAGTCCGCAACGTTTGCACGGAACGGCGTCGTGTCGTGAGACGGTACACCGATTTCGATATAGGAAATATCGTATTCGGGTACGGTCGGGACAGAGGCAGCCGGGCCGGAGAGCGTGAAGGTGATGCCGGTGTCCGCGACTTCGAACGAGCTCAGAGCCTGGTTCTTCGTCGTGACGCTCGGGGTGATCGTATAAACCACGTTACGATCGCCGGAAAGCAGGGATTCAACCTTGCTGCCGACGGAAGCGTTATCGGTATCCGCCGCTGCCGCGATATCGGCCGCCGTGGAGTTGTTCACGACCTTCTTCGAAACAGTTACCTTTGCTTCTCCGTAGACGTTGTGGAGCGTGTATTCTCTGACAACGCTCGGATCAAGATCGGATTCAGCGTTGATCGCTGCAAACCACGTCACGGCGCCGTAGTCCTTGTTCATCTGGTTGTACGTGCCGGAAGTGTGGTTCTTAACATTCGTTTCAACGATGACGTAGTTCTTCGTGATGTCACGGCCGCTCCACGTCTTCGTGGTCTTGGAGCCTTCCACGGTGTTCGTGGTACCGGAGAACACAAGCTGAGCCGACGTCAGGTTGCTGATGACAGACACTGCAGCGGCGTAATCCGTCGGAAGTGCGGTGCTGAGTTCATAGATCTCAAAGTCGCATTCCGGGATAATGGTAGAACCGCCGATATCGTCCTTCAGGATCTTGACGGAGTAAGCAAGCTTGTTATATACGTTGAAGGCAAGGTCGGAGCTGACGTTTTCGATCAGGAAGACCTGCTTTTCAACAGAGTTGACAGTGATCGTGGTGAGGTTGACCTTCGTTTCGGTTCCGCCTTCGCCTTCCAGATATACGCCGTCAATACCGATATACTTCGGTTTGATGAAGCTTTCTTCGATAGCATAGGTCTCGCCGGGAACGAGCAGCCACGTGAATTCGCCGTCAGCGTTGATCGCGGTGCCGCCGATGTTGAGCGTTTCCCACGTCGTCGCGCCGGTCTTGTGGTACAGCGTGTAACCGGCGTCACCGGCTGCTGCTACCGCAGGCTGCGGATTCATGTTGCCGTGCGCGTTGTTCATCTTGCGTACGGTGAGGTTCCAACCCTTATTATTGGTCAGATACTGGCCTTCTTCCAGAGACAGCGACCAGTCGATGACGTTATTGGTCGGAGATACGCCGGGTACGTGCAGCTTGGCGTTTGCGTCATACTGGTAACCTGCCGGTGCGACAGTTTCAGCAATGACGTATTCGGTCGGTTCCATGGAAGAGAGCGGGAATTCAGCCTTGTAAATGCCGCGGCCTCTTCCCTGGTCGTCCAGCAGTTCAACGACCGTTGCGCCTGCGATCGGATTGTCGGACGTATCGCGTACTTCGAACTGACCGCCGGTCAGACGAACCGTTACGGCTTCACGGTCGACCTTCGAGAAGGTCACGCTTGCGCGCATATACTGGTTCGTTAATGCGAAGGTGATCGGTTCCGTACCCGTGATAACGAACGGATCGTTGATATCAAAGTCTTCCCCGTTGAGCGTAATGCTCTTGAGGGCATACTTCGAGCCGGTCGGAATTACTTCTCTGATGCGGTATTCCTTGCCCTGGCTCAGCTTTGCGGGATTGCTCGGGTGAGCGGGATCAACGAACGTCAGCGTCGTGCCGGCCTTCGTTTCGTCGAACACAGCCTGTGCGACCGTACCGACGGAATCATACAGTTCGATCGTAGCATCCCATTCGAGGTCACCGGTGAAGGCGCCCTTATCAAGCGTCTTGACAACCTTTGCCGTAACCATCGGACGGTTGACTACGGTGATGCTGTCTTCGGCCACGTGCGTGATCGTCTTCGTCGTGCCGTCGGCGTTATTGACCGTTACGGTATCCGTAAGGCCGGTCACGGTAACGTTCATGCCGCCCTTGGCGATGACGTAGTAAACGATAGCGTTGCCGTTTGCATCCTTAATAATATCATAACCAGCCGGAGCCGTCTTTTCCACGAAGGCGTAGACAGCCGGGATTACATTATTGAGGGCGATTACGCCGCTTTCGGTCGTCGTGTAGGTGCCGACCTTGGTCCACGACGTAACAGCAGTATTAGCTGCCGTAGAACCGTTCCATGACTTGAACGAATTACGGTAAACGTCGAACACAGCGCCCTGAAGTTTTTGAGATGCGTTGTTTTCAGCCGTCTTGGTAAGCGTAACGTTGCAGAGAGCCGGGTCTTTGACAGTGAATTCATAGTCGGTGCTGCCAAGACCGATCTGGCTGATGGCAATATCCTGATCCATGCCGGTGCCGTGCTTTACCTGATAGTTATAGCCGATCAGGGTACCGTTACCGACAAGAGAACTCAGGTATGCATTATTGAGCGATGCGATATAGATCGGGAGATACGAAGTCGTATATCCGCTGGGAGCAGCAGTTTCAGTCAAAATGTACTTGCCGCTCGGGATATCGGTGAACGTTGCCTTACCGGTCGTCGCATCCGTCGTTCTTGTAATGGAAGAACCGCCAGTGGCAGAATCGGGCGTCAGTCTGAAGGACGTGCTGCCAAGCTTATCACCGGCAATGTTCTCTTTTACAATTGTCAAATCAACCTTGGCAGGGTTATACATGGTCAGTTCGATCGGGTCGTCGCCAACCGTGAAGATACGTTCGCGGCCTGCCTTATAGGTCATTTCATAGCTGGACGCATACGTACCGAGGCCGGTTTCAGTGATCTTGTACGTGCCCTTCGGCAGACCCTTCGCGAACAGATACGTACCGTCGGTACGCGTCGTGAAGGTACTGTCACCGTTGTCTCTGTATGCAGATTCCAGATAGTTCCATGCTCTCCACGAGCTGGTATCCGTGTCATAACGTTCGATCTTCATCGTAACGCCGGACATGGTGATCTTATTGATGGACTCGGCGTCAAGCAGATCGAGCTCGGCGGCCGTCTTATTTACCGTTGCGGAGGTAGGCGTGTAACCGAATTTCAGAACACGGACACGGGTATCGCGCATCGGGTAGTCAACGATACGGCAATGGTCGTTACCGAGCGTCACACCCGCCAAAGCGCCGGTGGAAGAACCGGTAAAGTACCACGGGATGTAGTTGTTTACGTTATCTGCCAGCACTTCGCCCGGAACGGGATCTTCGCTGATAACGTAGTAAGCATCGTTGAAGATCGTGGAAATCGTGGTGCCTACGGGATTTGCAGGCTGCGAGAAGCAGAGGTACATCTCATAATCCTTCGAGCCGTACGCATAACCGAACGGTGCGGAGACTTCACGGAGATATACCGGGAGACCGTAGACCACGTAACCGCTCGTTGAGCCGTTATCAAGTACAACGGGATTTACTTCGTGGTTTACTCTTACGTCATCTTCTTCGGCGTAGTTGCAGAAATACCAGCCGGTGGAAGAAGCGGTGCTCGGGAAGAGATAGTATACAACGCCCTGCGCCCATGCCTTGGCATTTTCAGCGTTATCGGCTTTGTTGTCAAGACCGGCCGTAAGCTGTTCGAGCAGGAGGTCACTGCCGTCAGCAGCGCCGCCGCGCAGGTACACGTCGAACTTGCAGTTCGGAAGCGGCTCAAAATCGTTCTTCGGGTCGCCGTTTTCGTCGAAGTCGTCCTTCCACTTGGCAAGACGGATAGACGAGAACATAGCGGTTGCGCCGCCGCCCGTATTTCTGGAGTTCAGGATGTCGTCAAAGTTGATCGCGTTCATCGTGAACTTCTTGCCACGGACAGGGATTTTCCCGCCGACCAGGTAGGCCGCAAGATTATCCTCGGTCGCAGGGTCAAAGAGCGGGTCATTGATGACCTCGATTGAATAGTTCTTGCTCTGATCCTGCCAGAACGTGAACTTATAGTACGGGTTGAAGGAGGCACCGCCGATACCGTGCTGAACTTCAACAAGGAGGTATACGACGTTTGCACTGACCTGCGTATCAACGTTCGTGACGAAACGACCGACTGCACGGCTGCCGTCATCATAGTATGCAGAACCGGTGGAATAACGTCCCATCAGTTCCCAACCGTTGCTTTCACGGTCGGAATAGTCGAACGTTACGGACGTCTGCCCTGCTGCCATCTCATAACGATAGAGCGCGAAACCTGCGTTATCGTACTTAATGTCGTTATCCGCAACAAGCGTATGTCCCTTATCAACGTGGTTCTTATGCGTATGACCAAGCGGTTCGTCGTCCGTTACTTCGCCGAGCGGGATATGATCCATGTATTTCGTAATGTCGAACTGGATCCAGTGGTCCTGGTTGACCATTTGCTTCGGTTCGCCGTCGCGGGTATAATCTTCGGTTTCCTTCGGGATCATGATCGCGTTGTAGTCGCCGAGATCAGCGGCGGGAATCTCCGTCGTGTTCACACCGTCCGCCGGCAGATCCTTGTAGTCACCGTCCTGGAACGGGTACAGTCTCATGTCGTTGTCGGCTTCCAGTTCGACGATCGCATAGTTCTTGTCTCTGCGGAGACCTTCGAACAGCGCTTCACCGGAATCGTCCGTCTCTTCAACGTCGCCGACGCGCTTCCACGTCGAACCGTCCTGTACGAACAGACCGACCTTGACGCCGGGCATCGGATAGTTACTTCCCGTGAAGATGTATTCCCATGCGTGGCGGTAGACCTTATTGAGCAGCACGGGCTGATAGGTCTCATTATCAATATGAAGGGTATCGCCGGAAACGTCGGTCGAAGTCAGACCGGTCGTCTTCAGCGTGAAGGTCTGACCTTCGAATACGTTATAATACTTATCGGCAAGGTCGGCAGACATCGCGCCTTCCTTGACCGTGTAGACGATCTTGTTTCCGTCTGCATCATAGATCTTAAGACCGGTGATGGTCACGGCGCCGGTACTGTCGGTGGTACCGCTCTTGACAAACGTCGAGCCGTCGTAAATCTCGACGGAGAAACCGCCGACCGTGGCAAGCGCGCCGTCAATATTCTTGATGACCTTGACGCTTGCGGTGTTCGGAACGTTGGCAAAGGTGACTGCCGTTTCGTTCGTCTGAGCGCCGCTTGCCCACGTGATATCTTCGACGTGAAGCGGCATGAAGGTATAGCTTGCGCCCGTATCCGTTACACCGGCAACGTAGCCGACGTCAGGATATCTGGACGTGTATTCGCTGATGACCTTATTCGGGTCAACGTAGTTAGCCGGAACGGTCGTTTCAGCTACGAAGTAGTCGCCTACGGGCAGAGATACGCTGCTGCCGTTACCGGAAATGGTGATCGGCGTGCTGCCGGTGCCGGTATACGGTACGTAGCAGTTGTTGACCGTGTCATACGTATAGACCGTGAAGACAGCGCCGCTTACGTTCGCGGGCGTAGCAGCGTTATTGACCTTCGTGATCTTGACGGTCGGATCCGCCTTGTTATAGACGGTAGCCGACTTGGCGGGTACTGCACTACCCGAGGCGCTATATGCAATCTGCGTCGTGCCGCTCAGATCAATGGTGAGCGGTGCATCGGTCGTTGCATTCACCTGCTGCAGACCCGTTTCGTTGACCGTTTCAACGATCGAGTAAACGTAACCGGGCTTTACGAAAACGGTCGTACCGGCCGAAGTACCGTTAGTACCGTTAATCATCACGTTCTGCAGGAGGTTGCCGGTTCTTACGTCACGGGCGATATGCGCGTCGTCAAGCGTCGTGCCTTCGTAGATCGTGACACCCGCGCCGGTCTTATAAGCCTTCGAGAAGTATTCCCGCTTAACGATGTTGAGCGGAACGGACTGCTCGACGTTGTACAGCGTCATGGTGGTCAGAAGACCGGACGCCGATACGGGCCAGTACTTGACGCCGGAGATCTCAACAGGCGTTCCGAGGCTGGTCGTGTGGAGCTTATAGTTCGTCACGTCAACTTCGGATACGTAGTAGTTGAGTCTCGTATTGTTATCAAAGAGGACGAGGTTATCCCACTGTGCAGCCGTGCTGCCGCCAGCCGTCTGGGACGAACCGACCTGCGTCATGGTCGTGCCGTCGTAGGTATACAGGCTGATGCTGGTAGTCAAAGTCGTAACTTCAGACAGTTTCTGTCTTGCAGCAGGAGTGGAACTGCCAGCCGCATAGAACTTCTTCGCGATCTTGATCGAAACCTTCTGACGGTTGTAGATGTTCGCGTTGACCGTCGATTCGATCAGGTGGTTGTCGCCGTCAACGAGCGTGATCTCGTTGGACGTAGCCGTATCGGAATCAGCATCTTCGGGGTTATAGTAACCGGCCGGGATGCTCGTTTCAACGAAGCGATACAGATACTTCGTGCCGGTGCCGTTGAACGCCGGAACGTTGGCCGTGATCATGCCGTATTCGTTCAGCGTCGTCGGGATCGGACCGTTGAAGTCGTTGACAACGTCAGTCCACGTGTCGGTGCCGTCCAGCTTCTGCTGAAGTTTGAACGTACCTGCGTAGGAATCGGTGGCCTTCGTCGTGATCGTATCTTCGCCGATGCCGATGTATTTCGTCAGGCTGACGGTACCGAACGTCTTCTGGTTCTCGACATACTGCGTCGGGAACGGCGTCTGGCCTTCCGCGTCACCGATGACGACAGTCCACGAGGTGGTATCGAGCATCGCGTAACCGTCCGGCGAAACCGTTTCAGTCAGCGTATAGGTGCCGAAGGGCAGTCTGTCGAAATAAGCGTAACCGGTATCCCAGTCACCGTCACCGGTCACGACAGCTTCGCCGACCTGCGTGCCGTTCGAATCCGTCAGGGTGAAGGTCGCGCCGTCCAGCAGTCTGTGTGCCGTACTGTTGTCCGTCTTGACAACGGTCAGCTTGCCGAGCATTTCGATATTCGTGAATTTGGGTTCCCACGTTTCACCGCGCGCAGTCGTATGATTCGTCGTCAGCGCGGCGTTGGTATGCGCGGTATCAAGCTTCATGAAGCGGGACTGATCCGTCGTCAGCACTTCTTCGACCGAATAGGTGATTTCGGGAAGCAGATAGTACAGCGTATTGTCATCAAGCGTGAAGCTCGTGGCAGCAGTACCGATCGCCGTGTAGGTTTCGGTAGCTTCGTCGTACGTGTAGACCTCGAAAGGTTCAGCGGACGTAATGACGTAGGAGATCGGACCGTACGACGCATCGTTATACGTATCGGTTCTGCCGACGTAGTCCGTCAGGTCTTTCTTGATGGTGAGCTTGACAGGCTCTTTTGCCTTAAGGGGACCGGACGTTGCAGCTTCGGAAGAATCGGAAGCGGCAGTCTTATCGGCCAGCTTATAATTCAGCGTAACTTCGTTTTCAAAATCAATTCTGCTGTTCTGCGGATCGGCAAAGTGTTCGAACATTTCTTCCGTCAGTTCGTAAACAGCCGTAACGGTATAAACCGTGTAGCACGGAACAGCGAAATCCTTCGAACCGTTACCGTCGGTATCGACGTTTCTGGTGTCCAGCGCCAGATCGCCGGTCAGAGAGATCGGTGCGGACGTGATGTCGACAGCGGTACCCGTTCCCTTCGCGATCTTCGCGGAAAGAAGCGTAGGCGTCTCACCGTCAAGAGCACCGTTGACGATGAGTGCGTCGAGAACGTCGGTCAGCTGCATACTTTCGACAGCGTCACGACCGTTGCGCTCGTACAGACCGAGATCGGTGATAAGACCGGTGCCGGCGTCGTTTTCAAGACCGACAGCGATATTATATTTTACGGTGGCCTTCATATTATTGAAGTCCATGGTGGGCTGTCCGTTGACAGTCTTCTTGACGCCCCATTCATCGGGCGAGACGGTCGTGATCTGACCGAGAGAAGTGACGGTGTTCAGCGTATATTCCTTCAGACCGATGTGCTGATTACCGGCAGCGCCTCTGTCGAGAACAGTCAGCTTCGTCTCATAATAAACGGCATCCGTCAGATCGTATTCCGTGATCGCGGTATCCGTACCGTTATCACCGACGAAGATCCGAACCGTGAAGAAATATTCGGAAGAGTCGGTGGGCACGTAACCGGCTTCCGGACGTTCACCGTCAAGGTCAAAGGTCCAGGTACGGCTGTGCGTGTCGGGATCTTCGACAGGCGCGGTGAGCGGCAGACCTGCATTGACGATATACAGACCGTCGGGAAGCGTGATCTTGACGACGTTATCGTAATACTGATCATACAGTTCACGCGGCATATCGTAATAATCAGAGCCCGCACCGGTCGAGGGGTTGAAGCTGGGGCACTCATTATAACCGTACCATACTCTGTAATCCAGTTCAGTTCCGGCAAGTACACCGGTGGTCTGAGCAGGAGCATCGTAATGGCTGATCAGCTGAGCGTCATCGGCCGGTTCCGCGAACAACGTATCAGCATAATCAACGATCTGCTGCTGAACGTCGTTCAGGGTATTGGGATCGATCGGCTCCTGCCCGGGAGCAGGGCTGTCGAACACCGGAACGATTACTTCTACCTGCTCGAGTATATCGTCAGGCAGAGAAACGTATTCCGGCTCAGACGTTTCATCTTCGTCGGATTCGTCTTCGGGGAGACTCTTCTCGACGGAAATGATCGTGTCAGAGTCCGTGATTACGGGCTCGTATTCCGCTTCTTCTGCGAACACAGAAAGCGGAACACAGTTCAGCATCATCATGACCACGAGGATCATAACGAGCGATTTCTTGAGGATCTTCATCTTGACTTTTTCTCCTGTATATGTCTTATATATAATAAATGAAGGTTTTTACCCGGCCGCCTTGACCGGAAGTGCCGTCTGACGCTTTCCGCCATCATAGCAGAAGCCTTTCGACGTTGGGTGGATTAGTCCGTTTCGGTGGGGATCCGCGTACATGACACTCCAGCGCAAAGGCGGACGGAATCGACACGGACGTAAATAACATGAAAGTAAAGTAATATATTCGTGATTTTTCCATTAGATTCCATCTCCTTTCTGCATGGCAGTCATGAATAATGTGAATATATATGAATCATTCGATTCTCGGAAAATAAGCGATAAAGCCATGCAAAATCAACATATTTTGACGCTTTACCACGCTAAAGTTGTCCGGCACACCAACAAATATGACCAATTTGCGGATTTTTTTGCGACATTTGATGAATAAAGTGCGCAAGAACAAAAAACCACCGTGAAATCTTCCGATTTCCACGATGCCATCTGATATATGAAACGGCAGAAAATACGCCGTGTACGTTGTATTATATCACAAGGCAGATCAAAATGCAATAGTTTTTCGGAAATATTTTTTCCATTTATTACCCTATAATTGATAAATATGCAGTATTATTGATATATATTCATGAATATGCAGCACTCATCCGGCAGCGACATACGGATATTTCTCAATAATCTCACCGGCAGGCTGATCAATTCACAAAATGTGCTGTCTAAAATGTTAACACGGCACAATTTTTACAAATATCACCCCGTATACCGGCCTGCGCCCTTTTGGCATTCTCATATTTTCACATATGTGACTTATCATGAAAGATTGTGAATATATATCAATATTTTTCCGCGTTTTTCCGAATTTCGATCAATTTCTTTCATATGCGGGCATAATTATTCCGTCAAACCGTCCGCAAACGCAAAAAGCCTCTTTGACTTTACTCAAAGAAGCTTTTCTCTGCGGGTAACAGGACTTGAACCTGCACGGTTGCCCAGCGGATCCTAAATCCGACGCGTCTGCCAATTCCGCCATACCCGCGTGCCGTTATTATACCATACTGCACCGCCGTTTGCAAGGGCAACCGCTCATTTGATTCCGATTCTTTCGGCACCTTCGGGTGTTTTGCACAACCGGGCGCCACTTTTGTTGCTTATACAGTTGATTTTTGCCAACTTTTGTGATATAATGAGTGCGTTCCTAACAATCTACAATTAGTTTGAAAGGATTTGACATGGGAAAACACATCGGCGATCGTAAAGACGGAACGCTTATCCGGGACCTCGATTCCATGCCCCTGATCGTTCCGCTCCTCTATCCGAACCGCTGCGACAACGAGGCGTTTATTTCGGAAACGATCGATCTTACCAATCTCGACGCCTGGCTCGAAAAAAAGAATTCGGATGATCCCGCGTACAAGTACAATCTTTTCCAGGCGATCGTAACGGCCATGCTCAAATGTCTGACGCTCAGGCCGAAGATGAACCGATTCATCGCCAACAAATCGATGTATCAGCGCAACGAGCTCTCCGCTTCCTTTGTCGTGAAAAAGCTCTTCTCGGACAACGGCGGCGAGGCGCTTGCTTTCGTCCACGCCAAGGATGAAGACACAATCGACACGATCCACGACGAAATCTACCGTCAGGTCTCCTACTGCCGCAGCGACAAGGTCGATCCTTCGACGGAAAGCATGGACACCTTCAAGAAAATGCCGCGCTTCCTGATGCGGTTTCTTGTCGGCATCGTCTGCAAGCTGGACAAGCACGGCTGGGTTCCCTCCTCTCTCATCGCGTCGGATCCCTATTATTCCTCCGTGGTGCTGACCAATCTCGGCTCTATCAAGCTGCACGCCGGTTATCACCATCTGACGAACTGGGGTACCAACTCCGTATTTGTGGCGGTCGGCGACAAGAAATTCCGTCCGTTCTATAACGATGACGGCTCCGTAACAATGCGCGACAGCATTGATCTCGGTCTCACGATCGACGAGCGGCTGGCCGACGGGTACTACTACTCGAAGACTGTCCGCCTCCTGCGCAAGCTTCTCGAAAATCCCGAGCTTCTTGAAAAGCCCTTGAATGAAGAGGTTGAATACTGATATGACAACTTTGACTGAACCTAAAATGCCATGGATCAACTCCGTCGGCGAGGTACCGCTTCATCTCGATTACTACGAAGGCTCCATGTACGAAAAAGTCGCCGAAATCGCCGCGCAGTATCCCGACAACGTGGCGTTCGACTTCATGGGCCGCTCCACGACCTACCGCCGCATGATCAATGAGATCGAACGTTGCGCCAAGGCGCTCAAGACCATCGGCATCCGCGAAGGTGACTGCGTGACGATCGCCATGCCGAACTGCCCGCAGGCCATCTTCATGTTCTACGCGATCAATCTGGTCGGCGGCATTGCCAACATGATCCATCCGCTCTCCGCCGAAAAGGAGATCGAATTCTACCTGAACGAATCCAAAAGTGTGACGGCCGTCACGCTCGATCAGTTCTACAGCAAGTTCGAGCGGATCCGCCAGAACACCTCCGTCGTCAACATCATTATCGCAAGCATCAAGGACGAGCTCTCGAAGCCGCTCAAGGCGGGCTATATGCTCACCGACGGCCGCAAGATCGAGAAGATCCCCTCTGACGCGCCGGTGATCAAATGGGGCGATTTCATGCGCCTCAGCCGCGCCTGCTTCTACAATTACAAGGTCAAGCGCCAGTCCGACGATCCGGCCGTGATCCTCTATTCCGGCGGTACGACCGGTACGACGAAGGGCATCGTTCTGACGAACAGAAATTTCAACGCGCTCGGTCAGCAGGTCATCGCCGCCAATCCGATGTTCCGTCCGGGCGACCGGATGCTCGCTGCAATGCCGCTCTTCCACGGCTTCGGTCTCGGCGTCTGCGTCCACACGATGCTCTCTCAGGGCGGCCGCTGCATCCTGATCCCGCGCTTTACCGCGAAATCCTATGCGAAGCAGACCACGAAATACAAGTGCAACTTCATCGCAGGCGTTCCGACGCTCTACGAAGCGCTCCTGCGTCTGCCCTCCATGGAAGGCGCGGATCTCTCCTGCCTGAAAGGCGTCTTCTCCGGCGGCGACTCGCTCTCCGTGGAACTCAAAAAGAAATTCGACAAGTTTCTCTATGACCACAAGGCCTCCATCCAGGTGCGCGAAGGCTACGGTACGACCGAAACGGTCACGGCCTGCTGTCTGACGCCGCCGCATATGTTCAAGGAAGGCAGTATCGGCGTTCCCTTCCCGGATACGTACATCAAGATCGTCACCCCCGGAACGGACGAAGAACTCCCCTTCGGCGAAGAAGGCGAAATCCTGCTTGCCGGTCCGACCGTCATGAAGGAATACATGAATCACGAAAAAGAGACGGCGGACACGCTCCGTGTTCACGCGGACGGCCTGACGTGGGTCTATACCGGCGACCTCGGCGTGATGGACAAGGACGGTTTCATCTACTTCCGCGGCCGCGCCAAGCGCATGATCGTCACCTCCGGCTACAACGTCTATCCGAGCCAGCTCGAGAACATCCTCGACGCACACGAGCTCGTGCAGATGAGCTGCGTCATCGGCGTACCGGATCCGTATCGGATGCAGAAAGTCAAGGCATTCGTTAAACTCGCCGCAGACGTTCCCGCAAACGACGAGACGAAGGCCGTGCTGATGGACTACTGCCGCAAGAATATCGCCAAGTACGCGATGCCCTACGACATTGAATTCCGCGACGATATGCCGAAAACGCTGGTCGGCAAGGTCGCGTACCGTCAGCTCGAGCAGGAAGAGATCGCCAAGCAGAAGGCTGCCGAAGCGACCAACGCGTAATCTGAATCAAAAGAAAAGACTGAAGGAGAATCGCTTCTCTTTCAGTCTTTTTTGTCGTTCGTTACTTTTGCTTCCGTGCGGCGGCCGCGTACCAGCCGTTTTCAAACCGCTCTTCCTCGACGTGCCAGCCGTTTGCAGAGAGCGCTGCGGTCACTTCTTCGGCACGCTCCTCGATGATGCCGGACACGATGAACACGCCGTCATCCGCGATGTAATCTCCCACGTCGGGCGCCAGACGGATGATAACGTCCGCGACGATATTGGCGACGACAATTTCGTATCCGCCTTCGGTCTTTTTAGCCTGCTTCAGAAGGTCGGAGACCGCGCAGGTGACGTTCGGCGTATGATTGAGTTCCGTATTTTCGATGGCCACGCGCACGGCCACGGGATCGATATCGCAGGCGAAGCATTTCCCCGCTCCGAGTTTGGCTGCCGCGATGGCGAGAATGCCGGATCCGCAGCCGACGTCAAGCACCGTACAGCCCGGCTTCGTATATTCTTCCACCAATCCGGCGCAGAGGCGCGTCGTTTCGTGCGTGCCGGTGCCGAATGCCATGCCGGGCTCCATCAGAACGATCACTTCGCCCTCTTTCGGCTCGTACGTCTCCCAGACCGGGACGATGACCAGCCGGCGGCCCGTGCGGATCGGTTTATAATACTTTTTCCAGGAGTTCGCCCAGTCTTCTTCCTTCACGCCGATATGTTCGACCGTGCAGGCAACGCCGAGCTCCGCGAAACGCTGACGGATAAACTGCTCCGTCTCGCCGGGGGATCGTTCGATCGGTACGAAGATCGAGACGGCCGCGCGATTGCGGTCAGCGTTCAGGATGCTCTCGTCGATCAGATCGCCGTACACGCCGTCAAGGATCGTATCAACGTCCGTATAGTCCTCGATCAGCAGACCGTTGTCCACCATCGACATCACGGACGTGACCGTATCGAGGTCATCCGCCGCGCATCCTACCTTGATCTGTACCCAGGTTTTGTTGTCATCCATGATAAAATCCTCGTCCGTTTCAGTTATCCCGCGTCTTGCGGAAGCGTTTGAAGAAGTTCGTGCGGCTCGTGTAATTGCCTTCCTTACAGGAGGCCGCGAATTTTCCGAGCAGGTCTTTCTGTTCGGCGTTCAGGTTCCGCGGCACCTCGATGACGACGGTAACATACAGATTGCCGTGGATCTTCGGGTTATTGACCCGTACAACGCCCTTATTCCGCAGCGTGAACTGCGTACCGGGCTGCGTGCCTTCGGGAATCTGATATTTCATCGTGCCGTCGAGCGTCGGGATGTCGATCTCCGCGCCGAGCGTCGCTTCCGCATAGGTAATCGGCACTTCGCAGTAGAGGTCGTCGCCGTCGCGCTCAAAGATGGCGTGCGGCCGGACGCTGATGAGGATATTGAGGTCTCCCGCCGAACCGCCGTTCAGTCCGTCGCTGCCCTGATAGCGGAGCGCGATCTGCTGACCGTCGTCGATGCCGGCCGGAATATTGACGTCGAGTTTTTTCGACACCCGC
>JAZUKT010000111.1:0-11450 GCA_045643445.1 Eubacteriales bacterium | reverse complement strand
CTCCTTATTGGGAATACGCGGCTGTCTTAGAAGCAAGCCAGGCAAAGAATTTTCCCAATGGATACGCAAAAGGTCCGCCAAACTTCATGGATGAGCGTTATTTTTTTCATACCCATCCATAAAAGTTTTCGCCAGGCCTTTTCCAAAAGGCCGCGTCCCACTCACTGCGGGCCGATTTCGTCAAGCGGGAGAGGCTCGAAGTTCGGGCAGGTTTCACGGATTGCAGCGAGAGCGTCTTCGGTAAAGTGGAAATCGCCGCCGTCGTAATCTACGAACCATGCAGGATCGCCGTCGAAGATATTTTCGTGAGCGTTAAGGCTGTAAATAAGATTATCTTTTTGGTCATTCGGGTTGAGCGTGACCATACTGTCGATATGAACGAGGATATTATCGTTTACCTCGTTCGTGCGGCTGGGAGCCATTCCGGCGGCCTTATTCCACTTCTGTTTATCAGTCAGTGCCGCGAATTCATCTGCCATTTCCCACGAGAAGAAATTGAGCACGTCTTCCCACTGCGTTCCGGCGTAGGCTGTCTTCCACGCGTCATTTTCAAAATCGACTTCGCGGAAACGAGACTCGATATCCATGCCTCCGCCGTATTTGCCGTTCCAGCCTGTGTTATAAAGAAACATGATCCAGCCCGTCTGACGGTTCCTGGTACCGGCTGACCAGTCCTCATAACGGAAGCAGAAACGGGAATCCACGAAAACGTTATTATGCACGTGCGTGTACTGCTGCAGCGAGATCACGCCCTTGCCGTACGGATCCTCGTAATTCTCCTCCATCGTACGGCCGCCCGCGTCCACGAACAGATTGCCGTAGATCTCGGGTCCGGCTACGCCGCAGTCGCAATAGATCGAATACTGCACGTTCCGATAGAAGCCGCCGATGTCGTGGAAATAATTATACCGTATGACGTTCCCGAGCAGCGTCGGATTGCCCCAGCTGTATATCGTTCCCATGTCGGAGCCTTCGGTGCAGCAGTTGTAAAACTCGTTATACTCGATAACAATATTGTTCGATTCCGGGAATACCGCCTGATGGATGCAGTCATGGATCTTGTTGTGACTGATCCGCGCGCCGACCGCGTAAATGGCCAGACCGGGCGCATAAGGCGTGCCGCCGTTATAGTAATATTCGGACAGTTCGGGACTGTATGTGCTGCCGTCCCGGTTGAAATGATGGATGTCGCAGTTTTCAACGACGATGCCGGACGATTCCAGCGTATCGCGGTCGCCGCCCATCAGAACGAGCCCGCCGTGCGCCGTGTCGGCAATTTCGCAGCCGTCAAAACGGACGTTCTTCGCGTCGTAGAAGTAACCGGCCTTCGCGGATGTGTGAACAAGCCGGCAGTTTTTCATCGTGAAATCGGAAAGTCCCGTTGCCATAACCACGTTGCCGCGCGTCCAGCCCATGCTGATTCCCTCGAACGTGACGTGCGACGTTCCGTTAAAGGTGAGCATATCGCCGACGAGCGTGGAGAGCCACACATCGTTCGCATCGTAATCCGCCGTCGGGTAGAAATAGGCGATTTTCGCGTCCCGATCGACGTAGGATTCGCCGGGCTGATCCAGTTCCTCCGGCAGGTTGAAGAAGACGGCCTTGCCGCTCTCGATATAGTGCGCGAACATATAGGCGCCGCGGGAGAGATAAAGCGACTGCTCCTCACGGTCGAGTCCCAGCACCTCGTGACGGTCGGCCATCCAGACGTATTCAAGGAAGCCGTAGACGTAGAGGTCTTCGACGGATTCATCCGACCAGCCCGCAATCCGCTCGGCTACGTTGTCGGGATAATACAGCGTCGCGTGCTTCGTTTCCGGCTCAACGACCGTATCGCGGCCGGTGTATCTTTCGCCGATGTCCACGTAGTTATAGGCAAGACGGTTATCGTAATTCGGCCAGTGCGCCGGCAGAATCGCCGTTTCGCCAAGGTACAGTTCCATCGGATTGATGGAATCGTTTTCCGGCGTCTCATAGGTATAGAGCACCGGGTAAACGTCGGTCAGCGAGGACACGTCCGCCTGAAGAAGCGCGGCTTTGGCCGTTTCATCCTTGACGCGAGCTGTCACGGAGGATGCCGGATCGGCTGCCGTGATCAGCGACGGATCAACCTTGACGCCGCCGATGAAGCGGACTTCTTCGTCCGGGTAAGCGGCATATTTGACGGGCGCGCCATCCTTACCGGAATCGGATTCATCAAAAGAGACGCCTGCCGTCATGAGATAGTCGCCTTCGCGGAAGTAGACGGAGACTACTCCTTCGGCTGTCGGAAGGATCGCACGGACCTTTTCCTTTGCGCCTTCGAGCGTAGCAAGCGGTTTGTCAAAGGAACCGTCCGCGGTATCATCGCCGGTCGGAGAGACGTAAAGGACGGTCTCCCCTTCCGCGGGGATGATGGCGGATTCTTTTTTCGCCGTTCCACAACTCACGCAGAGCGGGAGAATGAACAAAACGGCGAGAATGAGAGCAAGCGTCTTTTTCATGGTGGTATGTTCCCTTTCGTTTATTTTGGGGAATTCGTTTGTATTGGGGAATTGTTGTAGAGAAGTCTGCAGACTTCTCTGATTTTTATTTTTTCGTCCTCCGCGGACGGCGCACAAGAGGTGTTCGCGCGACAAGTCCCACCTCGCGGTGGTCCCTAGCCGCCTCGGAAACGCTCTTCTGAGGCTCTGAAACGCCTTTATTTCGGGAGTCGGACATTGTCTATCCTATCCCATCCATAAAAGTTTTCGCCAGGCCTTTTCCAAAAGGCCGCGTACTCCCGCGTTCCCCTCGTTCCCCTTACTGCGGTCCAACCTCTGCGAACGGAGCAGGATCGAAATCAGGGCAGGATTCGCGGACGAGTGCGAGACCTGCTTCCGTGAGTGTGTAATCGCCGTTTGCCGCATCCGTAAAGATATCGGCATCGCCCTTGAAGTTGTCGTGAAGTTTCAGGCTTCTGTCGAGCTCGTCGTTGACGTACAGATCGACGTTGACGAGGACGTTATTGTCCATTTCGTTCGTCTGGTAAGGCGATATACCGGCCGCCTTGTTCTTCACCGATTTTTCGTCCGGGCAAGCTTCGAGTGCAGCCAGCATATCAAAGGAGAAGTAATCGTAGATATTGCCCCAGATCGTGCCGTCGTACTTGGCGTGCCAGATATCTGAATCAAAATCAACTTCGCTGAAGTGACGGATCGAGCCCATGCCGGCGTACTTGCCGCGGTCGTAGAGGAAGAGCACCCAGTCGCTCTGACGGATGCCGGTACCCGCCGACCAGTCGCCGTAACGGAAGATCGCTTTCGCGTTGACGAAGATATTATTATGGATGTGCGCGTACTGCGCGAGGGAGATAACGCCCTTCGGACGGATGGGGTCGTTCTGGTCAATACCGGCGGCATTCACAAAGAGGTTGTTATAGATATCGGGACCCATCGAGCCGCAGTCCGTGTAGATGGAGAACTGGCAGCTTCCTGTCTGACCGCCGATCTCGTGGAAGTAGTTATCGTGAATGGAAAGGCCGAGGAACGTCGGATTGTTGTAGTAGTAGATCGCACCCATATCCGACGCGTCGCTGCAGACGTTATAGAACTCGTTATGCTCGATAACGACGTCGTTCGACTGCGGCAGGATCGCACAGTGCGGCGAATCGTGGAAGACGTTGTTGCGGATGATCGTGCCGACAGCGTAGGTATCAATGGCGGTCGGATATTCGCAGCAGTACGAGCCGGGCCAGCAGGGATCTTTGGAAAGCTCGGGCATGGTGGAGAACCAGTCGCGGTTGAATCCGTAGAATTCGCAGTTCTCGACGATGATGCCGGAGGATTCGAGCGTATTGCGGTCACCGCCGGAGAAGAACATGGCGCCGTGCTCAAGATCGCCGATCTTGCAGCCGACAACGTGCAGGTCTTTTGCGTCGAAGAAATATCCGGCGCTGTTCGAAAGATGCTCGATGCTGCAATTCGAGAGCGTGATGCCGACCGTATGGTGCGAATCAAAAATTCTCTCGCGGCTGTATTGGAATTCAAGCCCTTCAAAGGTGATGCAGCTGACGTTGTCGAGCACGATCATGATCTCGTTCATCGTGGAGAGCCATACGTCGTTTGCGTCAAAATCTTCCGTCGGGTAGAAGTACGCGATGCGCGCTTCTCTGTCGACGTAGGATTCGGCAGGCACGTCGATCTCTTCGGGAATATTCTCGAAGAAGCCGTTGTCGGAGGAGGACAGGCCGAGACCGTTCGAACTCGGACCGAGCTTGATGTAGCGTTCTTCCGTATTGAAACTGCGGATCTTGACTCGGTTGCCCATATAGGAATGGCGCAGGAAGCCGGTCAGATACGAATCCGCGATCGATTCTTCGCTCCAGCGCGTCAACCGTTCCGCAACCTCGTCGCCGTAATAGAAGTGGGCAAGCTCTGATCCTTCACCCGTGGCGAGATCGTAATCGAAATCGGCCTGATGAACATTGAACTTGATGGCGTCCCGCTCACCGTAGACTCCGTCGTTCGGCCAGCGTGCGGGAATGATCGGTGTGTCGCCGAGGTAGAGCGCCATCGAATTCCAGTCGCCTGCCATGATATCCACGTGATCCTCAATGCGGTCACAGTGGAAAATATCCGGGTATTCGTCAACGAGCGTGGAAACATCCGCCTGCATGAGCGCGGTCTTCGCAGTCTCGTCGAGCACACGGGCGGTCACGGAGGAGTCGGGATCAGCCTTCGCGATGAGCGACGGATCGACCTTCACGCCACCGTTGAAGCGAGCCTTTTCGCCCGGATATGCCGCATACTTGACGGGCACGTCTTCCCGGCCGGAATCAGCCTCATCGAAAGATACGCCGGTCGTCATATAATACTCGCCTTCGCGGAAGTAGACGGATACGGCGCCCGTCGCGTCCGGAAGGATGGCGCGGACTTTCGCCTTTGCGCCTGCAAGGGTTGCGAGCGGCGCGTCAAAGGTTCCGTCGGCGGTATCATCGCCGGTCGGTGCGACGTAGAGGATGGTTTCGCCTTCCGCAGGTGTGAGGGCGGCAGCTTTTTTCGCCGTCGAGCAACCCGCAAAAAGCGGGAGGATGAGCAGAACGGCGAGGATGAGAGACAGCGTTTTCTTCATGGTGGTATGTTCCCTTTCGTTAGTTTTTGTGGGAGTATTGTAGGAAAGTCTGCGGACTTTCCTGATTTTATTTTCGTAAGAGTCCTCCGCGGCGAGGACTCTTTGGGCATGCGCCTGTTCAACTCCTTGAAAATCCCCTTCCTGCCGGCTGCCGCCGGACAAAAGAAATTTCACAGGGCGAACAAGAAGCGCACGTGTTAGTTAGTGAAACGAGTGCAGAGCAAAGTTTTTCATTATGCTGCCGCGGGCGAAGCGTTTGGTATTCCACATGGGTGATGAATTGCAGGGATTTAATACCTATATCACCGCTTCATCTTCCGCGGGGGCGGATAGGGTCTCGGTGGTCCCTAGCCGCCTCGTTAACGATTTTCTGAGGCTCTGAAACGCCTATATTTCGGGAGTCGGACAAAATCTATCCTATCCCATCCATAAAAGTTTTCGCCAGGCCTTTTCCAAAAGGCCGCGTCCCCCTTCGTACTCCTCTCGTTCCCCTTACGGTCTGACAAGTGCGCCATCCTGATAGACGGGCTGGAAGAGGATGAGCGGCCCTGCCTTGATGCGTGCTTCGACGCGGACGTATGCTTCGTCCTTGAGGGTATAGACTCCTTCTTCGGCGTACTGTTCGGCGAGGATTTTACCGTTCGGACCGACGAAGGTATAATAGAATTCTTTCACATGGGTATCGAGTACTGTATTCAATTTCACCTTGACGCGGATCTGACCGTTTTCGATCCGCAGATATACGGGATAAAGCCCGGACGAAACGCAGACCTTATTCTCGACGATAGCCTGCCGCACGGACGCCAGCGACTTTTCTTCACACGCGATCAGATTATAAAAATGGTTACTCTCGACCACCATGTGGCAGTCGTCGTTGCCGAAACCCGTCGCCATGACGCCGGCCGTCAGCAGTTCATCCCAGTTTTCCGTCGCGTCGCCGTTTCCTCCGAGCGTGAACGCCTTCCAGTTCAGCACCTCCAGCCCGAGATAACCGTGCAGATCGAGCATCTGCTGCGGGCTGAACGTATTCTTCACAGGGCAGTTCGGATGGCAGAGGATCACAAATCCGCCGACTGCGTTCGTCTTGTCGATCGCTTCCTGATACCCGATCGGGAAAAGGCTCTCGCGCACGCCGATCGTCAGCATATCGCGCGGATCCTCTTTCGTGCCGCTGTATTCGACCCCATCGAGGATCTTCATGGATTCGTCGTCGCTGTATTCGGAAAAATCTTTATAGACGTTATGGTTCGAGAGGCAGAGAAAATCATACCCGTTCTCATAGTACATATACGTCATCATATCGGCCGGGTGCATATCGCCCACACCGGAGTGAAGATGCAGATTCGCTTTGCGCCATTTGGCGTTTTCCGTGCTCTCATAAGGATTGATATACATGCTGCTCCTCCTCGGAAGTTATACTTGATTATTTCTGCGGGCCGATCTGATCAAGCGGCAGCGGCTCGAAACCGGGGCAGGATTCCAGCACCCGCGCCAGGCCTTCGTCCGTCAAGCGGTAGTCGCCGTTTGCGGCATCCACGAACAGCGAAAGGTCGCCGTCGAGAAGATTATCGTGCTGGCCGGGTGTCAGAGTCTGTCCGTCATTGGCGATCGCGCCGACGTTCACGAGAACGTTGCGATCCATCTCATTCGTCCGGCCGGGCGCAATGGCGGCAGCTTTGGCTTTTGCCGTTTTTTCATCGGTGATCGTCTTGAATTCTTCCAGTTTGTCGAGATCAAAGAGCGGAAGCATAGGCCCCCAGAACGTGTTTTCGTACTTGTTCTTCCAGATATCGCTCGTGAAGTCGACTTCGAGGAAGAAATTGGTTGTGGAGGCGCCGTACTTGTTGTTCAGATTGAATCCGTAGTTTCTAGCGACCCATGCGATCTGCCGCGTACCCTGACCGGCATGCCAGTCGTCATAGCGAAGCAAAAGCGGCGCGTTCACGATCACGTTATTATAGAAATGTGTGAACTGCGTCATGGCGATCACACCCTTGCGGTCTTTATATTCGCCGGGATGCACGCGGCCTGCCGAGTCAACGAACAGATTGCCGTAGATCTCCGGCCCGGTCGCACCGTTGTCGCTGTAAACCGCATACTGCACGTTTTCCGCATAGTTGCCGATATCGTGGAAATAGTTGTAACGGATCACCATACCGAGGAACGTCGGATTCCAGTGATAATAGATCGTGCCCATGTCGGCGGCATGCGAGACACAGCGGGCAAATTCGTTGTACTCGATCAGAATATCGTTCGATTCCGGCAGGATCGCGCAATGCAGGATATCGTGGAAGCTGTTGTGGCGCACGACCGTACCGACGGCACGGACGTAGAGGGCGGCAGGGTAGGCGCAGCAGTACGGGTCGTAGCGGTCGGGATTGTTGCTGATATCGGGATTCGACGAAAACCAGTCGCGGTTGACGCTGTAAAATTCGCAGTTTTCGATGACCACGTTCGCCGATTCGAGCGTGACGCGGTCGCCGCCGCTTACGTAGATACCGCCGTGCTCGGTGTCGCCGATCTCGCATCTGTCAAGGTGAATGTTCTTCCCGAAGTCGAAATACGCGGCCATCGAGGAAAGATGCACCATGCGGCAGCCGGTCATCGTAAAATCGTTTGCGTACTTCGCTTCGACAACCGATCCGCGGGAGTAACTGAATTCGATGCCCTCGAACGCAATATGCTCGGTCGAATCGAACGTCATCATGGTGTCGGTCATCGTCGAGAGCCACACGTTATCCGGATCGAAGTCGTCTCCCGGGTAGAAATAGGCGATCCGCGCGTCACGGTCAATGTAGGACTCGCCGGGCACGTCAATTTCTTCCGGGATGTTCTGGAAGAAGCCGCCGATGCCTTCGCTGAACCCGAGACCGTTGGCACTCGGCGAAGTATGAACGGACTTTTCGTCACGGTTCAATTCCGTAACGGCCACGCGGTTGCCCATATAGGAATGGCGCAGATAGCCGGAGATGAAGGCGTCCCGGAGAGATTCTTCGCTCCAACGGGCGCTGCGCTCGTACACGTCGTCGCCGTAGAAGAAAATCGCCGTCTCGGTGCCTGTCGCGGTCGTGATATCATAGTCGAAAATCGGTTTCTTCTCCGGGTCGAACAGGAACGTGTCCTGATCCTCGCTGCTTCCGAAATTCGGCCAGCGGGCAGGTTCCAGCGGCATATCGCCGAGATACAACTCCATCGAATTCCAGTCGCCGACGATGTGGTCGGTCCGGTCTTCGTTGATGTAATCGCAATGGAAAATCGCGGGAAATTCCTCGATCAGAGAGGAGACGTCCGCCTGCATGAGCGCGGCTTTGGCAGTATCGTCAAGAACGCGAGCCGTCACGGAGGAAGCCGGATCGGCCGGTTTGATCAGCGAAGAATCGACCTTCACACCGCCGATGAAGCGGACTCGTTCGTCAGGGTAAGCGGCGTATTTGACAGGCGCGCCTTCCCTGCCGGAGTCGGATTCGTCAAAGGAAACACCCGCCGTCATAAGATAATCGCCCTCTCGGAAGTAGACGGAAACCGCACCGTCAGCCGTCGGGAGAATGGCGCGAACCTTCGCCTTTGCGCCCTCGAGCGTGGCAAGCGGTTTACCGAAGGTACCATCCGCGGTATCGTCGCCGTTCGGTGAAACGTAGAGGACGGTTTCGCCTTCCGCGGGGATGATGGCGGACTGGGCGGACTTCACCGTCGTGCAGCTCACGCAGAGCGGAAGGATGAATGTGACGGCGAGAATGAGGGATAGTACTTTCTTCATAGTAGTATGTTCCCTTTCGTTAGTTTTTTGGGGATTATTGCAGGGAAGTCTGCGGACTTCTCTGTTTTTTATTTTTTGCCTTACGCAGGCGGCGCACAAGAGGTGTTCGCGCGACACCTCTTGTGAATCACCCGCGCCAAAGAGGAACCGTCGCAAGCGACATGGTTCCCCTTTGGAATCCTCTCCTGCCGGCTGCCGCCGGAAATGGGGACAAGTGGACAGGTCGGGGGTCTTGGACGAGAACGTTAGTTAGTAATACGAGTGCAGAGCATAGTTTTCATAACGGCAAAGCCGAGAGCGTCAGGTATTCGGTTGGTGTGGTCAAAGTGTTTCTCTCCGGCGGATGAATTGCAAGGATTTTATACCTATATCACCGCTTCGTTACATGGCGGGGGCGGATAGGGTCTCGGTGGTCCCTGAAAACCGCTGAAACGATTTTCTGAGGCTCTGAAACGCCTTTATTTGATGGATCAGACATTGTCTATCCTATCCCATCCATAAAAGTTTTCGCCAGGCCTTTTCCAAAAGGCCGCGTTCCTTATTCGTTCCCTCTCGGGCCGATCTGATCAAGCGGGAGAGGCTCAAAATCGGGGCAGGATTCGCGGATCTGCGCGAGGGCGGCATCGGTAAGGGTATAATCACCGTTTGCGGCATCGGTGAAAATGCCGTAATCGTTCGTTTCGTAGTTATCGTGCACGTTGAGGCTGCCGAGGAAGCCTTCGTTCACGATCGTACCGACGTCCACGATGACGTTGCCGTCCAGTTCGTTCGTCCGCTTCGGGGCGAGAACGGCCGCTTTGCGCTGCATCGCTTTCAGATCGTCCATGGCGTTGAATTCTTCGAGCGTCTCAAAGGAGAAATACTTGAAGAGATTCCCCCAGAGCGTGCCGTCGTACTTTTCGTGCCATGCCTCGTTTCCGAAGTCCACTTCATAGAACCGCTCGGTACAGCCGCCGTAGGTACTGTGACCGTACAGAAGCAGCAGCCAGTCGTTCTGCGTCTTCGCTCCGCCTATCGACCAGTCGGCATAACGGAAGATCGCGGGCGCCTCAACGAACACGTTATCGTGTACGTGTGCGAACTGCGCGAGCAGAATGACGGATTTCGGATGAGACGGCGGATTGTCGGTTGGCGTCAGACCGGCGGCGTCCACGAACAGATTGCCGTACACGTCCGGGCCCATGGAACCGCAGTCGGTGTAGATCGCGTGCTGATTGCCGCGCGCCAGGCCGCCGATGTCGTGGAAATAATTATAGCGGATCACAAGGCCGAGCAGCGTCGGGTTGTTCCAGTAATAGATCGCGCCCATGTCGGAGGCTTCGGACACGCAGTTGTAAAACTCGTTGTATTCGATCACGATATCGTTCGATTCGATAGCGATCGCCTCATGGATGCAGTCGTGGATCGTATTGTGGCGGATCACGGTACCGACAGCACCCACATACAGACCGGGACCATAGGCGGTTCCTCCATACTGTTCCGTATGGAAGAGAAGCTCGGGACTGTACGTGAACCCGGAACGGCAGAAGTGATGGATATCGCAGTTTTCGATCACAACGTCAGCAGATTCGAGCGTTTTGCGGTCGCCGCCGAGCAGAACGAGCCCGCCGTGCGCCGTGTCGCCGATCTCGCAGCCGTCAAGGTGAATCCCCTTTGCACCGTAGAAGTAGCCGGCCTTCGAGGACGTATGCACCAGTCGGCAATCCGTCATCGTGAAATCCGTAAGGCCGTCGGACTGAATCACAGCGCCGCGCGTCCAGCCGAATTCGATTCCCTCAAACGCGAGATGCGCCGTCCCGTTAAACGTCAGCATATCGTCGGTGAGCGTCGAAAGCCATACGTCGTTCGCGTCATAATCTTCAGTCGGGTAGAAATAAACAATTTTCGCCGTGCGGTCTGCGTAGGATTCGCCGGGCATGTCGATCTCCTCGGGCAGGTTGACGAAAACGGATTTTCCGCTCTCGGTATAATGCGAGAAATTGTTCGCGCCGCGGGACAGCGTTACGCACCCGGCATCCCGGTCAAGCGAAAGGAGCTTATAGCGGTCTGAAATCCATGAAAATTCAAGATAACCGTAAAGGTAGGCGTCACGGAGCGATTCGTCCGACCAGCCGTCCGCGCGGGCAGCCACATCGTCATCATAAAAGATCGTCGAAATCTGGGTTTCCGAGTCATAGATACGCGGCTTATCCTCCGCCACGCCGATCGAGACAAAGGACGTACCGCCGCGTTCCGCCATATTTGGCCAACGGGCGGGCGTAACGGCGGTATCACCGAGGTAAAGTTCCATCGGATGATAGGAATCGTTTTCGGTATCGTCATAGGTATAGATGAGCGGATACACGTCCGTGAGCGAGGAGACGTCCGCCTGAAGAAGCGCGGCTTTGGCGGCATCATCCTTGACGCGAGACGTCACGGAGGAAGCCGGATCGGCAGGCTTGGTCAGCGCAGGATCGACCTTCACGCCGCCGATAAAGCGGACTTTTTCATCCGGGTAAGCGGCGTATTTCACGGGTGCGCCTTCCCTGCCGGAGTCGGATTCGTCAAAGGAAGCACCCGCCGTCATAAGATAATCGCCCTCTCGGAAGTAGACGGAAACCGC
>JAZUKT010000110.1:0-4749 GCA_045643445.1 Eubacteriales bacterium | reverse complement strand
ATCAGCGGGAGCAGATAACGGAGACATTCATCCGTTACGTTGTTCCCGTCCGGGTTGATGAATTCAAGCGGAACTCTCCGTTCACGGTTGGCGATTGCGGAGAGCAGAACCGTTCCGTACGTCACACCGTACTCGTCGCCCGGCTTCCGAAGGATCGTCACCATGCGAGCCGTTTCCCCGCGGAGGGCAGCCTCCACACCCGCTTTACCGGCCGCGGCGGATTCCGTCAGATCGGTCAGGGAAGCGCAGTGCGCACTGCATCGCTGCGGCAGACTGAGTTCCACCGCGCGGACCTTGCAGCCGAATGCCTCTTTCACGGCGCGCTCCAGCGTTTTGCCGGCGCCCGCCAGATATCTGTGCCCGAACACATCCGTCACATGATTCTGATCGGTCTCTCCGACGTAGGTGCCGTCTGCGAAATGGATACCTTCCGAAACGGCGATCACGAGATTCGGCTTGCGCGAGAAGAGCGTGCGAACGTCGGTCATGAACTGCTCCATCGAGAAGTCAACTTCCGGCAGATAGACGAGATCCGGCGCATGACCGCCCGCAGCCCGTCCGAGCGCGGTGGCCGCCGTCATCCATCCGGCGTCGCGTCCCATGATTTCCACGATCGTCACCGCCGGAACGACGTACACCGCGCAGTCGCGGATGATCTCCTGCACTTCCGTGGCGATCACTTTGGCGGCGCTTCCGTATCCCGGGGCATGATCGGTAACGGGCAGATCGTTGTCCACCGTTTTCGGCAGACCGATCACGCGCATTTCCCAATCGCTGTGCGCCATATAACGGCTGAGTTTTTCGGCGGTATCCATCGAGTCGTTGCCGCCGATATAGAAGAAATAGCGGATGTCCTTTTCGCGGAACCGTTCGATCATGCTCTCGTAAAATTCCGGCTCAAGATCGGGATCCGGCAGTTTTCTCCGGCAGGATCCGAGCGCAGCGCCCGGCGTCTGTGTCAGAAGCGCCAGTTTGTCCTCGTCCGCGCCGCCGTTTTCTCCCGCGAATATTCCGCCGAGATCGATCAGCCGATCCGCCAAGAAACCCTCGATACCGTTGCGCATCCCGTACAGCTTCGTGATCGTGCCGCTCGCGCCGAGTACCCCGCGAACGACGCCTGCCAGAGTTGCGTTGATCGCGGCAGTTGGCCCGCCGGACTGTCCGACGATGGCCGCTCCCTTCAATAGTTCCATCTTGCCCCCTTCAGGCGGTTTCTGCCATAGTTTCATTTTGTAGAATTACATATTCATTATACCCGTCTGACGCGGGAAAGTCAAGAAAGGCCGGCGTGATTGAGTCGGAAACAGACAAAGACGGTTGAAAAAAGGAAAAACGGAGGGAGCCTCCGCTTTATCCGTTGTTATTTTGTTTCGAGCAGTCCCGGGATCCCGGCAAGCTGGCTGTGAAGTCCGAGACGGATGTAGGAGGCGTCGTCGCCGATCCAGAATACGTTCGCTCCCATGTCCTGATACAGCCGGGCGTGTTCCGCATCCGCCGCGTAGCAGCCGCAGGATTTGCCGTATTTCCGGCAGACCTCGAACACCTTGCCGATCTGTTCGACTACGGCGGGGTGGTCGAGTTCACGCGGAAGCCCCATCGTGATCGAGTAGTCGTTCGGTCCGATGATGAAGCCGTCCACGTAATCGCCGCAGGCTTCGAGAATGGCGGGAATCGCTTCAAGCCCCCGCACCGATTCGATCTGCGGAAGCAGGATGCGATTGCCGATGAGATCACGAACGGTTTCATCGCCGCGCAGCAGTCCCCAACCGCCGAATCCGGTCCGGCCGACGGGCGCGGGATACATGGCGTCCACCGCCGTTCTGACCTGCTCCACCGTCTCCACACGCGGCAGCATGATGCCGTCCGCCCCGAGATCCATGGCCTTGGCGATCAGGTGGTACAGGTTGTCCTCTACGCGCACGATGGCCGGGAGACCGATCTGGCGGCAGCGCATCGTCAGGGGTACCAGATCCTCCGTTCCGTAGAGACCGTGCTCCTTGTCGAGCAGAACGCAGTCCGCCTCCTGCATGGCGTCGATCAGCAGCGGACTTTGGAGCAGACACAGATAGGTCATGCTGACGGGCTTGCGGTCGCGCAGCTTCATTTTTAAGTTTTCATACCGATTCATAGGTATATCCCTCCGCCGATTGGGCTTTTATTGTACTTTTTTCGTCAGACGGTCGATCGCCGCGGTCGGTTCCTTTCGCGGGATTGTTGTTGTCGATAGTATAATCCTCCGTGACGGAGATGTCAAGAGGTTCGGATTTAGCATTGACGTTTTTCGGAAGAAATGCTATAATAGCGGTAAGTCCAAATGATCATCATCAAGAATCGAGGAGACCTATGAAATACGTCGTAATATTTCTTTTGATCCTGGCCGTCGTGCTGCTGTCTGTCGCATGCGTGAAGAACGGCGAGCCGATCGAGACAGACGCCGCGCCGGAATCGGTGACCGAAACGGAATCCCGGCCGGAATCCGAATCGACGGCGGAAACCGAGCCGGTCGAAACCGCGCCGATCATTGAAAAGGCAGAAGGCGACGTGCGTGTGACGTCCAATCTGACGGGTGTGCGCGATCCGTTCGTGCTGAACTGGCAGGGCACCTATTATCTCTACGCGACCGGGTGGCGTATGTCCGTCAACGAGAGCGGCGATCTTGAAAACGGCTGGTCGGAACTGCGAACCGATGTCGTGGAAGTGCCGGAGGACTGCATAGGCGATCAGTGGGCGCCGGAAGTGCATGAATACAACGGCAGTCTCTATATGTTCACGACCTATAAATCCTCAAAGAACGACCACCGCGGCTGCGCGATCTTCAAGAGCGACAACCCGGAAGGCCCGTTCACGCTCTGGTCGGACGGCACGATCACGCCGGATGACTGGGACGCCATCGACGGTACGCTGTACGTGGATCCGGACGGTCAGCCGTGGATGATCTTCGTGCACGAATGGGTATCGACGGATGACGGCATCGGCCGGTTTGCGGCTGCAAAGCTGTCTGACGACCTCAAGACCTTCGTTTCCGAGCCGATCGAGCTGTTCCGCGCCGACGACGCCGAATGGAGTAGAAATCCCGTTACGGACGGCTGCTTTATGTATCGGACGGCGGAAGGGCGGCTGCTGATGCTCTGGTCGTCGTGGGATTCTTACGGCTACAGCGTCTGGATCGCGAAAAAAAGTACCGGCACGGTGGAAGGGCAGTGGAAGCACGAGACTCAGGCGATTTACTCAAAGAGTATGTTCGGCGATTATGACGGCGGACACGCCTCTCTGTTCCGGGATAATGAGGGCAGACTGTACGCGAGCATGCATTCGCCGAATGCCGCGGCTGACGACGGAACGCGGGAAACGGCCGTCTTCATTCCGCTGAAAGAAGAGCGGAGCACGCTCAAATGGGATCTTGAGCCGCGAAACTGAAAACGAATAGAAAACGACACCGTGACGGGCGTATGTGCTTGCCGCGGTGTCGTTTTTTGAACAACAGGCAGAAAGATGTTGTCGCTGCCAAAAGCGAGGGCGTGTGAACCTCGCTCTTTGCTCGCAGGATTGGTTTACTTGGCGTATTCGTTCAGCTTATCAAGCACTGCTTGAAACCTCGGATGATTGCGAATGGGGTCATAACGGTTATGCTGCAAATGATCCAGTTTATAATAACAGTCTGAATGTTCCACAAGCTCGTGAAAATCCCGGCTCGGCTCCGGATAGATCAGTTTATCCGTAAAAATAGACGTGTAGAATTTACCGTGATCATGGATAAATGACTTGTCGTATTCCACCGCGTGAAGGCACATTTCTTCAAGGGATGATAGAGCTTCTTCTTCCTTTCCCTGTGACATCTGATAGGTGGAGATCAGCCAATGGTTCTGCGAAAGGCGAACATGATAAAACATCAGATTGTCGCCATAAATCATTCTGTACAGTTCATTGCTGACGGAAAGCATCTTGATCTTTTTGTCCCATGTGGAAGGATCGTTCGGAAGATCCTCGTTCAACACTAAGTCCATCAGCGACGTTCCAAGGCAATCCGTCAATTTATCAATTTCATCCTGAATATACAGTTCAGTTTTGCCGTCTCCGATACCGGAGGATTTCACAAATTCTCGACAGTATTTCATTGGCGTAAGCAGATTTACCATCGCCAACGCTTTGCCGCTCTGACCGGATTTGCTGTACAGACGGTTCAGTACATTTATCGAGTCGTAACGGATATCTTCGTCCTTGCATTCGGCAATTACGGTATTGCAAAGATTCTCGATTTCGTCTGCAAGGTTCTCGTCGGGGGTGTCAACCCACAGGTGATAAAGACACACCGCTAAGTTTTCCCGGAATTCGTAATCGAAGGGATAGCGGGAAAAGGCATTTCTGGCGAAAGCGATGCGTTCCTCTATGCTTCCCACTTCGGCAAGCCGTTCCATTTTCTTTTTGATTTCCGCGATTTTCTCTTCTCTTTCCGACAGCTTATATCCCAACAATTCATCCGTACTTACGGAAAAGAAATCGGCAAGAGCCGGAAGCAGTTCGATGTCGGGGTAGCCGCTTTCGGATTCCCAACGCGAAATTGCCTGCGGTGTCACGCCCACGGCAGACGCAAGCGCGTCTTGGGTTACATTGTTTTCCTTGCGAAGCTTTTTAAGGATCGCTCCGATTTTTACGTTCATATAGTACCTCTCAAATATGTATTCTGTAAGCTTACGGTTAAATTATAGCACGAATTTTCAAAAAAACAATTATCAATCCGTTGTTGTCGAT
>JAZUKT010000109.1:0-3802 GCA_045643445.1 Eubacteriales bacterium | reverse complement strand
CTTCGCCGAATCCGGCCGTGCGGGCGTTTTTCGTGATCTCCGCCGCCGATGCGCCATCCGCCGTTCTGCCGTAGGTGAGACCGTCGTAGCGCGCGAGATTCGTCGACGCCTCCGCCGACGCGATGACGAGATACGCTTCCTGCGCCAAGGCGGGATCGGGCAGTGTGACCGGCTCCACCGATGCGCCGAGCGACTCGAGTATCCGCGCCGCGCGGTTCAGGCAGTCGATCGTGCCCGGCTCGCAGCCCGCCATGGCAGACGGGTCGATCAGTCCGATGCGAAGGGCCGCAACGCCGCCGTCCAGCCCCGCCGTGAAATCTTCCGTTTCGGCGAGCGAGGTCATATCGCGCCGGTCAAATCCGCTCATCGCCGTCAGACAGAGCGCGTTATCCCGCACCGTCCGCGTGATCGGGCAGACCGTATCGAGCGACGACGCGAATTCGTCGAGGCCGTACCGCGACACGCGCCCGTAGGTCGGCTTCATGGCGACCAGGCCGCAGAATGACGCAGGCTGACGCGCGCTGCCTCCCGTATCGCTGCCGATTGCCCAGGCCGCTTCGCCTGCCGCGACTGCCGCAGCAGAACCGCCGGAGGATCCGCCAGCCGAATACGCCGCGTCCGACACGAGCGGATTGACCGTCGCGCCGATGATCGAGCGTTCGGTGGAGGACCCCATGGCGAATTCGTCGAGGTTGGCTTTGCCGAGCAGGACGCCGCCGAGCCCGCTGATTTTTTCGTAAACGGTCGCCGAGTAGCCCGGCACAAAGTCCTTTAGCATCTCCGACGCGCAGGTGGTCGGGATTCCCGCCGTCACGATATTGTCCTTGAGCGCGTACGGAATGCCGCAGAGCGGATGCACGGATTCGCCGTTTTTCCGCCGTTCGTCCGCCGCCTTTGCCGCCGCGCGCGCCTTGTCCGCCGTCACCGTGATATAGGCGTTGGTGCGCCCGTCTTCGTCGATCCGCCGGAGCATGGCCTCGGTGATCTCCGCCGCGCTGCACGTCCGTTTTTCAAGCAGCGCCGACAGCTCCGTCACCGTCAGGGAGGTAAAATCCATTTCGTTTTCTCTTTCCATCGCGGGAAACGCTCCCGTTTTCTTCATTTTTATAATATATAGGCGTCAGTTGACGACGCGCGGCACCGCGATATACGGCTCCGCATACCGGGCGGCCGATTCAAGCAGTACCCGTCCGTTATCCGCCGACGGCTCGTCCGACCGCAGTCGATCCGCTCCGGCCGGTGCATCCGCAAGCAGAACGGGACCTTCCGGCCGTTCCGTTTCCGTGGCTTCGGAAGACGCCGCCACCCGCGCGATCATGCCGCTGATCTTTTCGAGCGACACCGCCTGACCATCCGGAGATGCGCCGAGTGCCGCTGCATTTTCAAGATTCTCGCGTGTTTTTTCGTCCATGTCAGTCTCCTTTTCTGAGACTCTTGAGCAGCGCGATCTCCCGTCCGTATCCGTCGAGTTCATTCGGCTTCTCAAGGCAGAACGGCAGGTCACGCAGTTCTGGATGATTGATGATCCGCGTGATGGCTTCAAGGCCGATCGAGCCCTCACCGATTTTTTCATGCCGGTCTTTATGGGAACCGAGCGGATTCTTGCTGTCGTTCAGATGGATCGCGCGCAGCCTCTCAAGGCCGATCACGCGGTCAAATTCCGCAAGAACGCCGTCGAGGTCGTTCACGATATCGTAACCCGCGTCGTGTACGTGGCAGGTGTCGAGGCAGACGCCGACGTTGCCGCGCAGACCTTCGTCCACCCGGTCAATGATCGCGCGCAGTTCCTCAAACCGTCCGCCGACTTCGCTCCCCTTGCCCGCCATCGTCTCGAGCAGCACGGTCGTGTGCATTCCGTTCCAGAGAACGTGATCGAGCAGATCGGCAATATAGGCGACGCCCACGTCCATCCCCTGTGCGACGTGACAGCCCGGATGAAAATTATAGAGCGAGCCCGGGAGCGCTTCGAGAAACTCGAGTTCCCCGTGCATGGATTCGACGGAGTAAGCGCGCACCTCTTCCTTCTGCGAGCAGGGATTGTACGTGTACGGTGCGTGAGCCAGCGGCATCGGCAGACCGTGTTCCGTCAGCATCGTGCGCAGCGCCTCCACGTCCGTGGGATCCGGCGCCGCAGTCGGGGCTCTCCCCTGCGGATTTTTCGTGAAATACTGGAACATCCGGCCGTCCACGGAGAGGATCCGCTCGCCCATCGCCCGGTATCCGCCTTCTTTTGATATATGACATCCGATCGTAAACATAACGCTGTCCTTTCGGCATTCCCCCGCGATCCGGGCAGAATGCGCCATCCTTGATGAAAATAATCCCGTCAAACAAAACGGGCGAAGCCGTGCCGTCTCGGCTGCCTCGCCCATTTTTCTTTACGGATTAACTGTGGGAACGT
Source organism: Eubacteriales bacterium (assembly GCA_045643445.1). Taxonomy (GTDB): domain Bacteria; phylum Bacillota; class Clostridia; order Oscillospirales; family CAG-272; genus UMGS1696. Next base: position 1,401 of record JAZUKT010000109.1, on the reverse strand, counting down.
CGCCCGTCGTCTGCACGGTCGTCGCATTTCCGAATTCGGCGATCTTCTGCTGATGCTCCGCCTTGGTTTCGGAGAAGTACGTATTGCCGGCGTTCGAGACGAAGAAGAAATAATCAGACGGCGTCGGTGAAAGCGCCGCAAGCAGGGCACTCGCGGACGGATTGGCGATCGGTCCCGGCGGCAGGCCGTCTATCTGATACGTGTTATACGGCGTGTCGCGGTAGAGATCCTCTCCCGTCAGCGTGACGCGTTCGCCCGTCTCACACTGGATGGCGTACACGATCGTCGCGTCGCTGTCGAGCTTCGGGAAATCGTACGGGTGACTCAGTCGGTTGTGGAAAACGGAGGAAACGAGGAAGAACTGCGACGGACTGCCCGCTTCCTTCTCGATCATGGAGGCCAGCGTCACGATCTGGTCGACTGAGTAGCCGAGCACCTCGCACTGCTGCCGGTATTCCTTCGTGAAGATCTGTCCGAACCGTTTGAGCATCTTATTGATGATCGTCGTTTCGCTCGAATTGAGGTAGAATTCGTACGTATCGGGGAACAGATAGCCCTCGAGGCGGTACGTTCTGCCTTCCGGGACGCCGTTTTCTTCGAGCGCGCGGGTGAACCAGTAGTCGAATTCACCGTTTTCAAGCACGTCGATGAAGCCCTCGCGCGTACCCATGCCGTGGCTGACGAACAGATCAATGATCTCGTCGATGGTATAACCTTCGGGGATCGTGATGCGGATCGTGCCGGTCACCGGCTTTTCCTTGAATTCCGCAAGCAGCGTATCGTAGTTCATCATGCCGTTCACGGCGTACTGCCCGGCCAGATATTCCTGATCGTCGTGGCGGAAAACCGCATACATCTTGAATATCTTCGGGTATTTGATGATGTCGTTCTGATAGAGAATATCCGCCACGTCGTCGAGCGTCGCGTATTCCGGGATGGTCACTTCCACCACCTCGTCGGATTTCACGAACGCAAAAACGTCGTTGCCGACCGTGATGATGGCAAGAGCGAGAAACACGGAAATGACGAACACGAAAACGATATAGATAACGGCCTTGACGATGCTGATGACCGTGTTGCCGCCCTCATCGCCGCCGGATTGCTTTTCGCGCACCGTGCGCTTCGGGCTCGCCGTCTCTTTTTTCGCAGGCGCCGTCTGATGCGCTTCGCTGAGATCGGTCGTGCGCGTCTTCGAGAGCTGCTTCTGCAATTCTGCCGATTTCTGCGTTTCCTGCGCCGCACGAACGTCCACCGTCCGCGTCCGGCTGAGGCTGTCGTCCGCTTTTTTCGGCTGAATCGGACGTTCCGCCGTCGGTCTCGGCTGAGTCGGGCGTTCCGCCGATGTTCTCGGCTGAGTCGGGCGTTCCGCCGTCGGTCTCGGCTGAGTCGGACGTTCTGCCG
>JAZUKT010000108.1:0-7684 GCA_045643445.1 Eubacteriales bacterium | reverse complement strand
AAACCTTCAAGAACGCCCCCGGCATCGAAGCCGTCTCCGGCATGGGACTCATGGTCGGTCTCAAGACGACCCGTCCGGCCGCCGACGTCGTAAACGAATGCGTCGAACGCGGCGTGCTCTGCCTGACCGCCAAGGATAAGGTACGGCTGCTGCCCGCGCTCAACATTCCGATGGAGACGCTTGAGAAGGCCGCCGCCATCATCAAGGAAGTCGCCGCAGAGCTGTAAAAGGAGGACAGGATGAACCTCAAAGGAAGAAATTTTCTGAAGCTGCTCGATTTCACCCCGGAAGAGATCGCGGGGCTGCTCGATCTGGCGGCTGATCTGAAAGCAAAGAAAATAGCGGGCATCCCGCACAAGCTCTGCGAAGGCAAGAATATCGCCCTCATCTTCGAGAAGACGAGCACCCGGACGCGCTGCGCCTTCGAGGTGGCCGCCGTCGATCTCGGGATGCACCCGACGTATCTCGATCCGTCCGGCTCGCAGATCGGCAAGAAGGAAAGCATCGCGGATACCGCGCGCGTCCTCGGCCGGATGTTCGACGGCATCGAATACCGCGGCTTCGGGCAGGAGATCGTCGACGCGCTTGCGAAATATGCCGGCGTGCCCGTCTGGAACGGACTGACGAACGAATTCCACCCGACGCAGATCCTTGCCGATTTTCTCACGATTCGCGAGCATTTCGGCTCCCTCGCCGGGAAAAAGCTCGTCTACATGGGCGACGCGCGCTACAACATGGGCAATTCTCTCCTCGTCGGCTGTGCGAAGATGGGAATGCACTTCGTCGCCTGCGCCCCGCGGAAATATTTCCCGGATCCCGCGCTGATCGAGACCTGCTCCGCCATCGCCAAAGAGACCGGCGCGGTGCTCGAATTCATCGAGGATCCGATGGAAGCGACGAAAAACGGCGACGTGATCTACACGGGCGTGTGGGTCTCGATGGGCGAGCCCGATGAGATCTGGGCGGAACGGATCCGCGAACTCTCGCCGTATCAGGTCAATCAGGCGCTCATGGACAACGCGGGCGCTGACTGCCGCTTCATGCACTGCCTGCCGGCGTTCCACGATCTCGGAACGGGCATCGGCCGCGCGATCCACGAAAAGTTCGGTCTGACGGCGCTCGAAGTCACGGACGAAGTATTCGAGGGCCCGCAGTCGATCGTCTTTGACGAGGCCGAAAACCGAATGCACACGATCAAAGCCGTCATGGCCGCGACGCTTGCCTGAAAAACGCAAAAAGAAAAGACGTACTGTAGGTGCACCCTCCGTAAGGAAGGTGCACCGAGGTATCTTTTGTGTCTAATTTAAATATTATTTTGTTGAGACGGTGTAGCCTTTGTGGTTATGCCGTTTTTACATACCTTTTCAGAGTGCGTAACACACTATGACACTTTCAGCTAAGCTGCAAAGGTGTCAATATGTTTTTACTCTTTCTTTATTACAGTTACAAATTCATGTAAATAAAACAGGTTTCATAATTTCCAATATTAACGGTCGGTTTACATGTAAACAACTGATTGATAATTGTATGTTTCGAAAAAATTGCTATAATGTAGTTGTAAGCTTACAAAAAACAAATATAGAAATGAGGATATGAAATGGTCTTGACTATCGGAACTACAATAAAAAACCTACGTGTCAAAAGAAAAATCACGCAGGAACAGCTTGCAACCTTTTTAGGCATTACTGCTCAAGCAATTTCAAGATGGGAGAACGGTACCGTCTATCCCGACATTGAAATGCTTCCGTCAATTGCCGCATTTTTCGGAGTATCAACAGACATCTTATTCGGCATTAACAAAGATGAAAAAGAAAAGCGTCGGGGCGAAATCTATGTTGAAATCGAAAAAGGATATGAAACAGGTACAAACAGCGGTGAAGATGCAATTGTCAATGCGAGACAGTATGCGGCGGAATTCCCGTTCGATGAAAGGATCGAACTGAATCTTGCAGACACTATTAGCAGAACGTATATGTGGGATGAGGTGCCCGATCTTGAGTGCTTGTCAGAAGCGGAAAAGCTGTATCAGGCACTGATCGAAACGGCATCGAATGATCCGTTTCGATATGAAACACTGAAAAAACTTGCCGTATTATATTCCGTCGGGTATAAAGATGACGCAAAAACCGATTGTGTTTTGCGTCAATTTCCAACCATGCAATACAGCAGAGAGTGTATAGCCACACTGATATCGGAAACATCCGGGCGCGATATCGGCAGAATACAGGATTATATTGAAAAGCTGACTGATTCTTTATGCACGACGCTCAAAGATTATATCATTGAAATGCCGAACGGCTCCGAAACATGGAATCGGAAAGTTGAAATGTTCGAAAAACTGATTTCACTCTATCAGTTTGTCTTCGGCGAGAATCTGCTATTTTATCACTCGAGGGTCGCTGACTTATATCGCGTTATGGCAACTTATAGAGTGGCACAAGGCAGATATGAAGAAACAATTCATTGTCTTGAAAAGTCGGTGTATCACATAAAAGAAAAAGAAAAAGCAAAACCGGGAGACAGATACACCTCACCCTTTATGGATACGATGTCTTTGCCGGAAGACGATCCGACAAACAGCGGTTTCCATGCTCCGATTCTGCATAACGAGGCGTGGTATGTTTTGAACGACAAGCTGACGCAAATCAGATATGATCCTATTCGTGATATGGATGGTTTTAGAGCAGTTGTAGATGAGTTATCTCATATTGCAAAATAAAAAATAGAAAAATCTGTCTCATAGCTCCATATAAAAAAGGGGAGAGGCTACTTCGTTACGTAGTCTCTCCCTACGGTACGCCTTTTTTATTCTCTCACGCCACGGGGAATCGTTCGGCATTCGGCAGCGGCTCATACGGCAGGCCGAACACGGTCCCGTAGGTCTCGCGGACCTCGTCCTCGCTGAGGATACGCTCCGTCACATTCTCGCCGTCGAAAAGGTGGAATTTGTTTGCGTCAAGGGTGATACGGCCGGTATCCGTCTTGATCGAGAACATTTCCGCCGACGTGAACGGGGATTCCGGCGCGTGCTCACACCAGAACGAGGGCATCACGTAGTCAATGTTCAGCTGCTCCTCCTCGGTGAAGGAGTAGAACGGGCGGTATGCGCCCTTGTGCCAGTCGCTGATCACCCATCCGTAGAACGGCTGTCGCTCGACGCGGTACGTTTCGCCGTACTGGGTGTTTTCGTAACCGTCTTCAAGATGCAGCGGCAGGCGGAATGCGGACTGACCGATCCCGGCGTCGCAGATGAGCGGCACGGCACAGTCCACGGCTCGGACGGCCAGCACGCGGTGGCGGCGCATGGGGATCTCCGTCTCGCCGCGGAGGAAGCGGGCCATATATTCGGTAACACCGAAGCCGAGGGAACGATAGACCTCGCCAAGGAAGCCGTTGATCTCGAAGCAGTATCCGCCGCGGCGGTGCGTCACGATCTTATCATAGAGCGCGCCGTAATCGAGGGAAAGCGGAATGCCCCGCAGAATATCGAGATTTTCATAGGGAACGGTTTTCTGAAAGGCGTACTGCACGGTGCCGGCAAGCGCTTCCGTCGGTTCTGCGGCCGGGTCATACGCGAGGCCGATCCGCTCAAACGTGGCGGCAAGCTGTTGTTTCGTATACATAGGATTGTCCTTTCGTTGGTGGGATAATGGCGTCCTTTTCTCCATTATATCACAAAAAATCATATATCTCAACAGAAAAGAAAAAAGAGGACTGAAGTCCTCCTGTATCCGCGGATTCGAACCACCGGGATTGAGGCTGCACCTCAACCCGAAAGCCGCGGTTCGTCTGTGCAGCGTGTTCGATTTTCCGGCGGCTTTATGAAGCTTCTCGTGCCCTTGGAGTACGGAAAAAGAAAAAAGAGGACTGAAGTCCTCCTGTATCCGCGGATTCGAACCTACGGGATTGTGACGAGTCACAACTCCCGGAAAAGCCGCGGTTCGTCTGTGCAGCGTGTTCAGTATTCCGGCGGCTTTATAAAGCTTCTCGTGCCCTTGGTACACGGAAAAAGAAAAAAGAGGACTGAAGTCCTCTCTTTTCTTTTTCCGCGCCCTAAAGGATTCGAACCTTCGACCTACCGGTTCGTAGCCGGGCACTCTATCCGCTGAGCTAAGGGCGCGTACACACCTTTTCGCGTGCCCATATATCTTATCACACCATCGCCCGTTTGTCAAGGGATATTTTGAAAAAAGTCACGTTTTCCGCGCGTTTTTATCGTTATCCTTCCGCCCGCGGATGCAATCCGAGGCTGATCTCGATCGCATCGTCCACGGCATTCATCGTCTCCTCGTCCAGATGCCCCATCTTCTCCCCGAGCCGCTGCTTATCGAGCGTCCGCACCTGCTCCAGCAGTACCACCGAATCCTTCTGAAGCCCGACCCGCGCGGCCGCTATGTCAATATGTGTCGGCAGCTTCGTCTTCCCGAGGCGTGACGTGATCGCCGCCGCTATGACCGTCGGACTGTGCCGGTTTCCCACGTCATTCTGCACGATCAGTACCGGCCGCACGCCGCCCTGCTCGCTCCCCACGACCGGGCTGAGATCCGCGTAATAGATATCCCCTCGTCTGACTGTCACTTTCGTTCTTCCTTTCTGATCCGTTCCTGTGTTTTCCTGTGTGCATAGTATGGACGCGGACGCCGCCGTTTAATCATGCCGCCCGCGTTTCGTCCTCTCTTTATTATCAGGATATGCGCTCCGCGTTCGGTTGTTGCACGATCGCACCGTCCTTCTCCGTCTTCCGCTTGCATTTTCCGCCGCATTCGTATATAATAGGATCAGAAGAAAAAAGCGGCTCGCCCGCCTTCATGGAGTATATATGAACGAACTGTTATCCACCCTCTTCGGAGGTAAATCCGTTACCCTGCTCGGCGCCGGCGTCTCCAATCTGCCGCTTGCCCGGGCTGCCGCGCCGTACTGTGCCTCGCTCACCGTGCGCGACATGAAATCTCCCGACGCGCTCGGCGACGCTGCTGCGGAACTCGTTTCCCTCGGCGCGAAGCTGATCACGGGGCCCGATTATCTCGCCGGTATTCCCGCGGGAGAGCTTGTCTTCCGTTCGCCCGGCATTCGCCCCGATCTGCCCGAACTCACCGATGCCGTCAGCCGCGGCGCCGTTCTCACCTCCGAAATGGAGCTGTTCCTCTCGCTCGAACGCTGCCCGACCTTTGCGATCACCGGCAGCGACGGCAAAACCACGACGACAACGCTCACATCGCTCCTGCTCGAGGTGCCCGGCACCGTCTTCATCGGCGGAAACATCGGCAAACCGCTCCTCTACCGCGCGGGCGAGATCACGAAGAACGACGCGCTGGCGGTAGAGTTATCCTCGTTCCAGCTGATGACCGTGGACGCGCCGCTCGAGGTGGCCGCTATCACGAACATCACGCCGAATCACCTGAACTGGCACACGTCCATGGACGAATACATCGCCGCCAAGCGGAACGTACTCAAAAAATGCGGGCGCGCCGTGCTCAATTACGACAACGACGTCACCCGCACGATCGCCTTCGACTGGCAGAAGACCACGGAGCGGCCGCTGACGTTCTTCTCGCTCTCTCCGCTGCCCGACGGGGTGCTCCGCTCACAGGATTCCGCCGTCTGGCTGGAAGGTGAGACGATCTTCTCCTTCTTCCCGGGCGACGGCAAAACCGAACTGCTCACGCGCCGTGAGATCAAGCTGCCGGGGCTGCACAACGTTGCCAATCTGATGACCGCCATCGCCGTTACGCACGGGCACACGAGCCGCGAAAAGATCCGCACGGTAGCCGCGACGTTCGGCGGTGTGGAGCATCGGCTTGAATTTGTACGCGAACTCGACGGCGTCACCTACATCAACGGCTCCATTGATTCTTCTCCGACCCGCACGGCCGCGGCGCTCTCCGCTCTCGCTGACCGTCCCGTCGTCTTGATCGCGGGCGGTTCCGACAAGCACATCTCCTACGCACCGTTTGCGGATGCCGTCTTTTCCTCCACCGTCCGCGTGGTTGTGACGACCGGCGAAACGCTGCCGAAGATCCGCGATGCGCTCATGGAGCATCCGCTGTATGCTGAAAAAATCGCCGCAGGATTCGTGCTCCGCTGCGAGCCGGATTTCGACACGGCTGTGCGGATCGCCAAAGATGCGGCACGCCCCGGCGACACCGTGATCCTCTCTCCCGCCTCCGCCTCCTTCGATCGGTTCAAAAATTTCGAGGAACACGGGCGGCATTTCAAGGATCTCGTAAACGGATTCTGAACAGATTTTTATAACGGAGGACAATCCATGCAGGAACTCGACAAACAGTTTCATATTCACTGCGTACCCGGCGACGTCGGGCGTTACGTGATCCTGCCGGGCGATCCCGGTCGGTGCGCCTCGATTGCCGCGCTGTTCGACGATGCGCATCACGTCGGGCAGAACCGCGAATTCAATATTTACACGGGCTCGCTGCTCGGCGAAAAGGTGAGCGTCTGCTCCACGGGGATCGGCGGTCCGTCCGCTTCCATCGCCATGGAGGAACTGCACGCTATCGGCGCCGACACGTTCATTCGCACGGGCACCTGCGGCGGCATTGATCTGGACGTGCAGTCCGGCGATATCGTCGTGGCAACGGGCGCGATCCGCTTCGAGCACACCTCCGTCGAATATGCGCCGATCGAATTCCCCGCGGTGGCTGATCCGGACGTGATGTTCGCCCTGCGCGAGGCGTCTCTGGCGCTCGGAAACCGGACGCACGTCGGTGTGGTGCAGTGCAAGGATTCGTTCTACGGACAGCATCGGCCGGGATCCATGCCGGTGAGCGGCGAGCTGCTCGAAAAATGGGAAGCGTGGAAGCGGCTCGGTGTAAAAGCGTCCGAGATGGAATCGGCGGCGTTATTCGTGGTTGCGTCCGCGCTCGGATGCCGCTGCGGCACCTGTCTGCACGTGATCTGGAATCAGGAGCGCGAGGCAGCCGGGCTCGATCAGAAGAAGAATGAGGACACGTCCTCTGCGGTTCGCGTGGCGGTGGAGGCGTTGAAAAAGCTGATTCTGGCGGATCGTGAAAAATAAAGAGCGCTGTCTGAATAAAGGGGATTTTGGTAGAGAAGTCTGCGGACTTCTCTATTTTTGTTTTTTGTCCTCCGCTGGACGGTGAATTGCCCGCCGTTCAAGGTAGAAACCGTCGTGAATGACATGGTTTCCCCCTTGAAAATCCCCCTTCCTGCCGACTGCCGCCGGAAATGTGGTAAATAGGACAGGTCGGGGGTCTGGGGCGTGGGCGTTAGTTAGTAAAACGAGTGCAAAGCAAAGTTTTTATCAGGCTGCCGCGAAAAAGCGTTAGGACGCCGATCGAACGGCGTAGTCCTAACGCTTTCGTATTTACTTTGTTTGTCCTATTCCATTCAGAAGTTTTCGCCAGGCCTTTTTCAAAAGGCCGCGTTCTCCTCGTCCTCTCCGTTCCCCAGCACGACAATAGCAATTTCGTTCGGCCGGAGAGACGGGATCATGCCGTCGCCCGAGGCGGTAGTCGTTTCCCAATGAAGCGCCTTGCCGTCGAAGGCAACGTCCTCCGTCGAGCGCTCCACCGCACTGTCGTTCCACAGGGCAAGCGCCGACGTTCCGTCCTCTGCGACGAAGCGTTCGACGTACAGCGTCTGATAGGGATTTTGCACGCCCTCTGCCTCACGGAACGTGCCGAGCAGCAGATATTTTTCGTACTTC
>JAZUKT010000107.1:0-4425 GCA_045643445.1 Eubacteriales bacterium | reverse complement strand
CCGACTGCTGCATGAAGGAATTCGTCAGCGTCAGCACCGTGGGCAGCAGGAAGCCGAAGGCAAATACGACGGCAAGCACCGTCAGCAGGGTGCGGAGCACCAGCCGTCTTCTGATCATCCCTCCACGTCCTTTCCGAAGCGGTCCTCGATAAAGAACAGCAGCGCGATGATGATCACCATGGCCAGCGCCATCAGCACCGCAGCCGCAGACAGCTTCTGATAATCAAGCGACTGGAAGGTGTTGTTCATGAAATGCTGCAGCGTATACAGCGACTGGTACGGATAATCTCCCGTAAGCAGGTAGACCTCGCGGAACACCTTGAAGGAGTTGATCAGCGACATGATGGTGACGAACGAGATCGTCGAGGAAAGATAGCGGAGCTTGATCGAGATGAACCGGCGTACTGGGCCGCAGCCGTCCAGCATGGCGACCTCGATCAGCTCCTTCGGCACGGCATTCAGCGCCGACATGAACATGATCATGTTATAGCCGATATTCTTCCAGAGGAACAGAAGCACCACAACAATATAGCCGTAGTCGGATTTGAGCCATTCGAGCGGTTCAAATCCGAGCAGTGCCGTGAGATCGTTGATCACGCCGTGATAGTCGAACAGCATCTGCCAGATGAGGATGACGGACGCCGCCGGCACCACCATCGGGGAGAGGAAGATTGTGCGGAACAGACTCCGGCCGGGCACCTCCCTGTCAAGCAGCAGCGCCAATCCGAGCGCAAGCAGCACGACGAGCGGCACGGCCGTCACGAGAAAGACGCCCGTATTCTTGAGCGCCAGCCGGAACGCCGAATTCTGAAAGAGCTTCGTGAAATTCTCGAATCCGACGAATTGCGCCGACGAAACGCCGTCGATCAGCGCGTAATAGATAACGACGCAGAAGGGCGCCAGGAAAAAGGTCAGCACGCCGATCAGCGACGGCATCATATACCAGGCGGTATTCCACCGTTCCCTGCGCTCCGACTTTGTCAGACGTGATTTGGTTTTTATCGCTTCTTTTTTCATCTGTCTCAATTCATACTTGTTTTTACGTTCTTTTACTGCGACGGAAGCCGTGAAATGACTGCTGTTTTTTCACAGCCGCGGAAACGCCGACTGCCCCACGTGCATCAGACCGCGGAGAGGATTTTCTCCAAAAGATGCCAGATCATGGGAATGGAGGCAAGCTCCAGCCGCTCGTTCACCGAATGGGGATTCTGAAGCGTCGGCCCGATGGAGATGATATCTATATCCGGATTGTATCCGGCAAAACTGCCGCACTCCAGACCCGCGTGGTCCGCGACCACTTCGATCTCTCTTCCGAAAAGTTCTCGGTAGGCGGTCTTTGTCAGGTCAAGAAGACGGTTGTCTGGCTTGTACGGCCAAGCGCAAGCGAACACCTGAACCTCACTCGAGAAGCCGAGTTCCCCGCAAAGGCCGGTTTGCTGCGCGAGAATTTCCTCTTCTCGCTCGGACACGCTGCTGCGCACGAAAGTCCATGCCTCCAGCGTGCCGTTTCCGGCATGAACAAGGCCGATGTTGGAGGAACTTTCCACCAGCCCCTCAACTTCCGCCGACATGGTGTTCACCCCATTGATTAGTCCGGTTAGCAGACGGATTAGATTTTCTCCTTCCTCCCGAGGCAGGACGTCACCGCTTGTGTCCGTCTGTGTAATCTCCAACGTCAGATCGGGATCGGCTTCCGCGTACTCCGCACGAAGCTGTTCAGCCATATCGGCAAGGAATTCTCCGGCGCGGGCTGCATCGGCCGGTTCCAGACAAATGGCCGCCTCTGCATAGTCCGGGATAGCATTCTTCGCGGTACCGGATTCAAAAGAACAGATCTCGTATTCCACTTCCGCTTCCGAGAGGGATTGCAGCAGTCTGCCGAGCCCGACAGATGCGTTCAGTCTGCCCTTTCCGATATCCAGTCCCGAGTGACCGCCGCGAAGACCGCTGAGTGTCAGCAGCAGCGTCAGGCTCTTTTCGGAAGTCGCAGTCCCACAGTTTCGTATCATATGTACTGCAGTGCCCGAAGCAGAGGATACAGTGACCACGCCCTCGTCCTCGGAGTCTATGTTTATGAGATAATCGGCATCCTGCACTGTTTTCGGATCCAGATTCATAGTGCCGGTCGTACCGTCCTCTTCATTGGTGGTAAACAGGAGACGGAGCGGGCCGTGTGCCATCTTTCCTTCGGCAATGCACATGGCGATGGCATCACCGATACCGTCATCGGCGCCCAGTGAGGTATTGCCGTCGGAGGAAAGGAAGACGCCGTCATTCACAGTCCGAATAACGGTCGTGAGAGGATCGAGCCCGGAATTCAGCCCGGTCACAAACACCATATCCATGTGCCCCTGAAGAATCACAAGCGGACGGCTCTCCATGCCGGCAGTGGCGGGAACATCAATGACGACGTTGTTGCTGCTGTCCCGTGCCGCTTCAAAGCCGCGCTCCTGTGCCCATGCCAGCATATAATCGCTGATCCGTTCTTCATGATGAGAGGGACGGGGGATTTTGGCCAACTCCGCGAACTGTTCCAACACCATTTCCGTGATCATATCGTCGGTGAACACCGATGCGGACGGGACAGATTCTCCGCAGCCGCTGCACAGAACTGCAATAAGGGCCAAAATCAGCAAAAAAGGAACCAGTCTTCTCATGATGGGCAACCTCTTCTTTCTGTTTTATACACCATTACGGTAAAACCAGACAGTTGTAATTTGCGCTATTATGATTATCAATTTCATATGACGTCGGAGCCGGTCGATCGGTTCCGTTTTTTTCGATATTTTGGGAGAATTTTTTACGCCTGCCAGCCGTCGATCTCCCCGCGCTCCATCGCGCCGAGGATCCGGGTGTAAAGTCCGCGGTGCGCCCGGTCGAATTCGCCGAGCAGCCGCTTCATTTCCGCGCGTTCCGTCTGTCCGTTCTCCGGGCACGGACTCTCCGTAACCGGCACGTTTTCGGCCTTGACCACGGCGCGGATCTCGCTCTCCCGCGTATAGACGAGCGGACGAATCACCGTCAGCCCGCGGTCTTCATACACTGTTACCGGGCTGAATCCGCCGACCCGGCCGCCGATCATCAGCGACATCATGAAGGTCTCCACCGCATCGTCGAGGTGATGGCCGAGCGCCAGTTTATTCGCGCCGAGCGAAACGGTCGTATCCGTCAGCGCGCCGCGCCGCAGATTCGCACAGAGCGAGCACGGATTTTTCTCCTTCCGTTCGCCGAACACGATCCCCGCGATCTCCGTCTTCGTGACGTGATACGGTACGCCGAGCGATTCGCAGTACGCGCGCGTCGGCTCGAACAGATCGTCGTGATCTGGGAAACCGGGATCGACTGAAACGGCCACGACCTCATACGGAACCGGGTAAAACGCCCGCATCCGCGTGAGAGCAAGCAAGAGCGCCATCGAATCCTTGCCGCCGGACACGCCGACTGCGATCCGGTCGCCCGCTTCGATCATGCCGTAATGCCCGGCTGCCTGCCGGACGGTGGACAGCAGATGCTGCAATTCTTTCATACACACCTACCTGACTTGCCAAAGGGAGGACACATATGGCAACCAAAATCTATCTGGATCAGGGACACAATCCCGTCAATCCGAACGCAGGCGCCGAGGGAAACGGCTACCGCGAACAGGATCTCGTCTACGAAATCGGCCGACTGACGGCGGATATCCTGCGCCGTTTTGGCTACGAGGTCCATCTGTCCCGGCCGACGTCATCGACCCAGCTCGGCACCTCGAACAGCACTTCACTCGCCGCGCGCGTACAGGAAGCCAACGCATGGGGCGCCGACTATTTCATCAGCCTGCACACGAATGCGTCCGACAATTCGTCGGCATCCGGCAGTGAGGCGTTCGTCTACCGCCGCAATTCCGCCGCGGAAGCACTCGCCGAGAGCATTCTCACGGAACTGAACGCCGCCACCGGGCTCCGAAACCGCGGCGTGATGGTACGGCCGAGTCTCTATGTACTGCGCCGGACACGGATGCCCGCCGTACTCGTCGAACTCGGCTTTATCACGAATCCCGCCGACGCGTCGCTCATGGCAGAGGATCCGATCCTCTTTGCGGCCGGTGTGGCAAACGGCATCCGGGCTTACGTCAGCCCCTGATTCACTCGTCTTTCATGAGATCCGGGCGGCGGCTGCGCGTGATCTCCTTCGACTGTTCCGCCCGCCATTTTTCAATATTCGCGTGATGCCCGCTCAGCAGCACCTCCGGCACCTCGCGTCCCATCCAGACCGGCGGCCGCGTGTACTGCGGATACTCGAGAAGGTCATCCGTAAAGCTTTCGTTTTCGTAACACTCCGGCAGCGTCAGCCCCCCTTCGCACAGGCGGCCGACCGCGTCGGTGATGATGCAGGCCGGTACTTCTCCGCCGGTCAGCACGTAGTCGCCGATCGAGAGTTCTTCAT
>JAZUKT010000106.1:0-18418 GCA_045643445.1 Eubacteriales bacterium | reverse complement strand
CATCTGCTACGGCGTGCTGCTCCTTGCGAAGAACCCGGACGGCACTTCCCTCTTCCGGGATCGGCTGTATGCATTCTGGGCATCCCATGCGGACGAATACGCAGACGCGCTCGGCCGTCACATCGGCAAGCATCTCGAACTTCTCGGCTGCTGAAACGACAAAAGGGCTCTCCTTTCATAGGGGAGCCCGATTTTTGCATGGCGGCGTTCGTCCGGTGCGCACGAAAAATCCATGATCATTGCGGAGAATACCATGTTCAGAGAAATGAGAAGAAAGAAAAACGAGATCGACGTTCGGGAAGCGAAGAACCTTCTCGCGGAGGCTCGGATCGGCATTCTCGCCGTAAACGGTGACGACGGCTATCCTTATGCAATACCCGTCAATTATTATTACGATGAAGCGGATCAGAAGATCTATTTTCACGGATCGCGTGCCGGGCACAAAGCCGATGCGCTGAAGAACTGCGATAAGATCTGCTTTACGGTCTTCGGCCCTGAAGTAGTCAAAGAGGAAGCGTGGGCTCCGTACGTCAAGAGCGCCGTCGTATTCGGACGCTGCCATCCCGTGGGAGATCCAACCGCGGCCGGGGCAAGTTTAAGAAAATTTGCGATGAAATACTACCCGGATGAAGCGTTGATGAATGAAGAGATCTCCCGCTCGGGCAAGGCCGTGCAGATGTACGAGATCGAAATCGAACACATCAGCGGCAAAGAAATTCAGGAACGGTAAAAACAGTCCGTCAAATCAAAAAAATCCCGCCGGAAGAGAGACAATCTCTTGTCGGCGGGTTTGTTATTATTGGAGTAATCAGCCGATCGTGATGGTGAATTCGATCTCTCTTTCGCCGCCGGGCGCAAGCCGCAGCATATCGCGCTTCGTCTCGAAATCGTCAACCTTGCCGTCGTCCGCCGGGATGCTCATCCACGGTTCGATGCAGACGTACGGCGCTTCTGTCTTCGGCTTGTGCCAGAATCCGACGTACTTCATTTCGGGATAGCTCACCGTCACGAAGTGCTTCGATACGCCGGACTTGAGCGTCACTTCCTTCGCCATGTTGGTGAGGAACACGGCGTCGTTGTCGAAGAGGCTGTGCTGCAGTTTGAAGCTCTTGCCGCAGCGTACCGGGAACGGCTTCGTCGTACCGGCGAGGCAGTAGCAGGTTTCGCTCATGCAGACCTGTTCCGGCGCGCACTTTTCACCGAAGGTAAGCGTATAATCCTCGAACGTCTCGCCCTCTGCAAGCGGCACGTTGAAGCCGGGATGACCGCCGACCGCGTAGATCAGTTCCTTCTCATCCTTGTTCACAATGTGGAACGTCGTCTTGACGGACGCGCCGTCGAGCGTGTAGGTCAGGAGCAGTTCAAAGTGGAACGGATACTGCGCGTAGGTCACGTCGGAATCGGTGAGGCGGAAGGTAAGCGTCGAGTCCGTCTGCTCTGCCAGTTCATACTCGGTCTTGCGGGCAAAGCCGTGCAGGTTCATTTCATAAGTCTTTCCGCGGTAGGTGTACTTTCCTTCCCAGAGGCGGCCGCAGATCGGGAACAGATTGTAGGCGTGCCCCGTCCAGTAAGTCGGATCGGCCTGCCACAGATATTCGGTGCCGGTCTTCTTCAGAATGAGGGAGACGAGCTCTGCGCCCATCGTCGAGACGGAGGCTTTGATTTTCGCGTTTTCAATCGTGTAGATCATGGTAGAATCCTTTCTTTGGCATGGATGTTTTTTCTTATAGTATCACAGTTCCCGCCTGCTGTCAATCAGCGAAAACCGTTCGCCGATCATTTTTTCCGTGCGGCGATCCGGCGGCGTCTTTTTTTCTCCTTATCGCGCTGCGTCAGCCCGATCACGAACGTCTGGTACGCCATCACGATCGCCGAACCGATCAGGAATCCGGCGAGAATGTCGGTGAACCAGTGTACGCCCGAAAGGAACCGGCCGATCACGGCAACGGCGATCAGAACGATCCCCACGACCGTCACGGCAGTCTGCGCACCCGGTTTCCGTTTCAGCAGATGCCGCCATTCGATCACGGCCGTACCAAGCACCGCCACGGTCAGGAGCGTATGCGACGACGGGAACGACGGCTCCGGCACCGTCTGGCCTGCTTCGAGGATCGGGCGGCAGTTGACGACGACCTTCTCGAAGAGAACGTACAGAATGCCGAGCAGCGCATAGACCGCGGCAAGCCCCCAGATCTCGCCGTCAACCCGAAACGCATTTTTGCGGCGGATCCACTGGATGAGGCCGATCACGCCGAAGATCAATCCGACGAAGATCGAGAAAAGGCCAAGCGCTTCCGTCACGGTATAAAGGGACCAGTGCGTGCCGATGACATCCCGGAAGAACGCGTTGATATGGGAGAGACCGACTTCGGTATCAGCCGGACCGATGGCACGCACGTCCACGGTGCAGACGAGCACGGTCACGATCACAGCCAGCGCAAGAAGCAGCAAAGCCGCAGTCAGTGCCCGTTTTTTCTTTTGCGTCAGTTTTTCATTCATGGATTTTCCTCGTCTTTCGCGGATCATTTTTCGACTCGTATTATACCATATCCGCGCCGGATTTACAAGATATTTACGCCCGTTCACGCAAAAAAACGGCGGCGGTCAATAATTATAATGAAGGCGCGAAACTTCCTTGACAAACCGGGCGGCGGGCGATATAATGCAGATAAAGCCACTCTTTCCGGCGATCACAAGAAAAGGCGGAACATAATATGATTCGTAAAATGTTTCTTTACATCTGCGCCGCGCTTCTTATCCTGCCCTTCTGCGTATCGTGCGCAAACGGCACGGTCGGTTCACAGGATACCGACACGGAAACGGAAACCGCAGCCGACGCGGAAAGCGAGACTGCTCCGGCCGAAAGCGAAACCGAGCCGATTCCGGAAGGCGATCCCTTCTGCGGTTATCCCGTCGTGCTCACTGACGGAGCAGCTCTGACGGACGACGTACTGTCCGGCAAAGCCGCCGACCGTGAAACATTCTGCGGCGGTCTCTATCAGCTCGGCGGTACCGGCGCGGACGTCAGCGTGAAAGTCCTTCCCAAAGCCACGACCGGCGGCGGCATCATGTTCCGCTACAAGGATGACGGCAACTACTACCGCCTCGAATTCAAGACGGGCAAAAAAGAGATCCGCCTCGTCAGAGCCGTTGACGGAGAAACGACGGAGCTCGGGCTCGTCTCCTGCATCCTCGAAAAAGGCACGCCGATCAACGTGAAGTTCTCGATCAGCGGAAACGTCTGCCGGATCTACCTGCATGATTTCGACGAAGCCGACAAATATCCGAAATTCGATATCCTCCTCGAGGACAACGGCGCGAACGGCATCTTCTTCGACTGCGGTTCGGATTCCGCCGCATTTTCCGAATTTGCCGTCTCCGATTATTCCGGCGTCACCGAAAACGATCCGCATTACGTCAATCCCGTTCTGACCGGCGCGGATCCGTTCATCCTCGAACACGACGGCACGTACTATCTCTATTCGACCAACAAGGCCAGCAAGGGCTACGTCGTCTATACGTCGGACAATCTGCGCGACTGGACGGACAGCGGCTTCTGCCTGAAACGTGAGGACTGCTACGCGACCGAAAGCTCAAACGGCTTCTGGGCACCGGAAGTCTATTACGTGAACGGTCAGTTCTATCTGTTCTACACCGTTGACCAGCATCTCGGCATTGCGACGTCCGACAGCCCACTCGGCCCCTTCAAAGGAGCGACCGACGGTTATCTCTTCGAAAACAGAGCCATCGACGCGCATCTGTTCATCGACGACGACGGGCAGGCCTATCTCTATTACGTGAGAATGGACGACGGCAACGAAGTCTACGGCTGCAAGATCGACCTCGACACGTTTGAAACGTCGGACGAAGTACTGCTCGTCACGCCGCAGGAGGGCACCTGGGAATACGTGTACGGCAAAACGGCCGAAGGTCCGTGCATGATCAAGCATAACGGAACGTATTACCTGACCTATACCTGCAACGACTACCACAGCCCGGATTACGCGGTCGGCTATATGACGTCGTCCTCGCCCTTGTCCGGCTTCAAGCGGTTCTTCAAAAGAACACCCATCCTGAAAAAGAGCCCGGCCAACGGCGTTTCCGGCCCCGGCCATCATTCGTTCTTCCACACGGCGGACGGCGAACTCATGATCGTCTACCACAAGCATTTCAGCATGGACACCGTCGCGGACAGACAGATCTGCATCGACAAGTGTACTTTCGTGACGTATCCCGGCGAGGCGGTTGACCGACTGATCGTATGCGGTCCGACCGCATCTCCGCAGGCGCTTCCCGATTGATCGGACTTTGATCCGGGGGACGGTACGCTCTTATCAAGCATGAGAGCCGCCGTTCCCCTTTTTTCTTCCGGCGAAACGAAAAAAGCCGGAAAAGGTTGTATTCCGCAGCCGGATATGTTATAATAAAACAGTATCCCCGATGATAACGGTCAGCCGATCGTTAACATACCAATCAAAGACCTTCCCGGGTCAAGTTTAAGGAGTTTTTCCCATGAAAAAAGCACTCGTTCTGATGCTCGCCTGCATCCTCGTGCTCTCCGCGTTCGTCGGATGCGCCGGTAAGGGCGAAAAGTCCTCCGACATCAAGATCGGTATCGCCGCTCCCGATGTCACGCACGGCTGGGTAGCCGGTGTTGCCTACTACGCTGAAAAGTACTGCCAGGAACACGACATCACCTACAAGATCACGACTTCCTCCGACGCCGCCGAAATGGCCGCCAACCTCGATGACCTCGTCACCTGGGGCGCTGACGCCATCGTAATCTGGCCGCAGTGGACCGGCATGGAAGACGCGGTCGCCGGTGTGATCGAACAGAACATCCCGGTCGTCAGCTTCGACGTTGACATCGCCTGCGAAGGCCTCTACAAGGTAACGGGCGACAACTACGGCATGGGTTACCAGAGCGCCAAGTACATCGTCGAAAAGGTCGGCGAGGCCGCCACGATCGGCGTATTCGACGTTCCGTCCGCCGGTTCCGTTTCCCAGCTCCGCAAGCAGGGCTTCTACGATTACCTCAATGAGATCGGCTACGATCAGTCGAACATCTTCGAGATCAGCGAAGACGGCTTCACCCGTGACGCAGGTCTGAAGGACATGACCGACGTTCTCGAAAGCCACGACAAGGTAGACGCCATCTTCTCCATGGATGACGAAACCTCCATCGGTATCCTCCAGGCACTGACTGAAGCCGGCAGAACCGACGTTCAGGCAGTCACCGGCGGCGGCGGTATGCAGGAATACTTCAAGCTCATCGCCGATGAGAAGAACGCTTCCTACGGTCTCGCTTCCGCACTGTACAGCCCGGCCATGGTTGAAGACGCCGTCAAGTCCGCCATCGCGCTCTGCAACGGCGAAGAATGCGAAGCTGTCATCACGATCCCGACGACCATCGTCACCGCTGACAACGCCGCTTCCTTCATCGACGAAAACAACAAGGTTTATTGATCCCGATCCTACGTGATCCGAAAGACAGTCAGGCCGACGGTTTATCCTGCCGGTCTGGCTGCCGTTTCATTATGTTCTTCCCCTCATGATCCCTCTCACACAGCGAAAGGAGTACGGTATGGAACTGTCGGTCAGCGGTATTACGAAATCCTTCGGCGGCGGCAACGTCCTCGAACACGTGGATTTCAGCATCCGGGGCGGAGAGATCTGCGCGCTGCTCGGTGAAAACGGCGCCGGAAAATCCACGCTCATGAACATCATCGGCGGCGTCTATCCGGCCGACAACGGCGAAATACGGATCGACGGGCGGCGGGTCTCCTTCTCGTCTCCTGCCGAATCTCTGAAAGCAGGCATCGCTTTCATTCACCAGGAACTGAATTTAGTCAACGATTTAACGGTTTACGAAAATATGTTTCTGTCCGGCTTCCCGAAAAAGGGACTCTTTCTCGATCGCGCGTATATGATCAGCCGGACTGCGGAAATTTTTGATACACTCGGCGTCGGCATTGACCCGACCGTGTTCGTGGACACGCTCGACGCTTCCTACAAGCAGACGGTGGAGATTGCACGGGCTCTGCTCGCGGACGCCTCCGTCATCATCATGGATGAGCCGACCGCTTCCCTCACAGCGGCGGAAGTCGGACAGCTCTTCGGCGTCATGCGGACGCTCCGTGAACGCGGCATCGCCATGATCTTCATCTCCCACAAGCTCGACGAGGTCATGGAGATCTGCGACCGCTACACGGTACTGCGCAACGGCGTACTCGTCAAAAGCGGACGGATCGCCGAAACGGACACGTGGCAGCTTTCCGCCTCCATGGTCGGTCACGAGATCGACGCAGGCACCGCGCATCGGAAAGCCGATTACGGCGACGAGGTTCTGCGGCTCGAGCATCTGTCGGACGGCCGGAATTTCTACGATATCTCCCTCTCGGTGAAGGCCGGCGAAGTGCTTGGCGTGACCGGTCTGCTCGGCGACGGACGAAGCGAACTGTTCGGCACCGTCTTCGGCATCTACGGTCGGAAATACAGCGGAACGATCCTGCTCTCCGGACGTGAGATCCATCCGGCTGCGCCCTACGAGGCACTCGACGCGGGACTTGCCTACCTGCCGCGCAACCGCAAGGAAAACGCCATCATTGCCGATATGTCCATCGTCGATAACGGTACCGCCGTCACACTGGAACGGCTCTGCCGCCTCGGTTTTCTCGATCGGGTGAAGCAGAAAGCGGTCTTTGCGGAACAGGCGGACGATTTGCGCATCAAGATGGCGGACGACGACGATCTGATCACCACGCTCTCGGGCGGCAATCAGCAGAAAGTCGTGCTCGCCAAATGGCTTCTCTCCGAGCCGAAGGTGCTGATCCTCGACAACCCGACGCAGGGTGTGGACGTCGGCGCGAAGGAAGAAATCTACTCGATCATCGAAACGCTGGCCCGATCCGGGATCGCCGTCGTCGTGCTCTCCTCGGAGGCGCAGGAGATCATCCGGGTCTGTGACCGGGCGCTCGTGCTCTATCACGGCCGCGTCGTCGGTGAAGTGAACGGCGCTGATATGACGGAACCCACAATCATGTATCTGGCGACCGGCGCCGGAAAGGATGCGGACAAATGAGTACTCAAACGGAAATGAAAAAAGAACAGCTTCCCGTCGCGGAGAAAAAAAAAGCCGGGTTCACCGACTGGTTCAAAAACGGCGCCGGACTGAAAGCGACTGTGCTTGCGCTCATTCTGATGATCCTGCTGCAATGCGTCGTCATCTCGTTCAATGAAGGCTCCGTCGCCGCTCTGCCCGCAAAACTCTGGCAGGCATGGCTGAACATCCTCCGCAACAATACTTACACGGGCATCATCGCACTCGGTATGTGCTTCGTCATCGTCTCCGGCGGCATTGATCTGTCCGTCGGCTCCATGACCTGCGCGATCGGCGCGGCGCTCATGTATCTGCTCGATCCGGCGGCCGGACTGCTCGCTTCCCTCGGGATCACGGGCTTCCCCGCGTATCTGATCGCCATCCTCGCCGCCGTGCTATTCGGCTTCCTCTTCGGCGAGATCAACGGTCTGCTCATCACCTACGGCAAGATCCCGCCGTTCATCGTCACGCTCGGCACCATGAAGATCTTCCGCTCGGTGACGCAGCAGCTCACGAAGCACTTCAATCCGGTCGTTCCGGCGGGCTTCAAGCAGATCGCGTCGTACCGCATCGGCGGGCAGGTCATTCTGCCGATCCTCTACTGGGTCGCCATCGTCGTCGTGATGCATCTGCTCTTCAAAAAAACGGCGTTCGGCAAGCAGGTCGTCGCGGTCGGCTCGAACGAACGGGCGGCCCGGTATTCCGGCATCAACGTAAACGCCGTGAAGCGCCGGGTGTACGCCATCTGCGGCATCATGTGCGGCATTGCGGCGGCCATCTACATCGCGCGGCTTGGCTCGATGGACTTTGCGAACGCCGGCAGCGGCTATGAAATGGAATCCATCGCGGCGGTCGTGGTCGGCGGAACGGCCATGTCCGGCGGCAAGGGCAATCTGATCGGCGCGTTCCTCGGTATGCTGATCATCGGCGTGATGAACAACGTACTGAATATGCTCGGCGTACCCACGTTCCTCTGCGATGCGGTGCGCGGCGCCATCATCATCGTAGCCGTGCTCGTCCAGCGCCGCGACAAAGCCGGAGAATAAGGCAAACGGCTATTGATCATTGATTTTGAGAACACGTACATTTTTACATAAAAAAGCCTCCCTGCCGCAACAGGGAGACTTTCTTTTTTTATTTTTTCGGTTCCACGATGTCCACGAAGTACAGCGGATTTTCGAGGTACTTCTCATGCGCCTTTTCCCACATGGTATTCGCGTCGATGAGGAACGCCTCTGCCTCGAGCACCTTTCCGCACGGGATCTCCATCAGATCCGCAAGGCGGTCGTAGCGCTGACGGTAGCCTCTGAAGTTGTGCGTGCGGTACGTCTTCGCGATGACGTTGCCGTCCCAGTCTTCAAGTTCAAACTCGGACGTGTTCGGCTTATAGAGATACGGCGGCTCCGAGAGTTCTTCCACGGCGTGCATGGAGGTGTTCGGTTTCAGCGTGCAGCCGAGCATCAGAATCTTGCCGTTGAACTTGCGGATCAGCGAGTACGGCGACATGGCGCCTGCGGGCGTATCCGTTTCAAGATGATGCCCGAGGATTTCTTCCGCGTGAACGCCGATACCGCAGACCGAGTGAGTCGGGTGCATACTGCGCATGACGCCCGGACGCGTGCGGAAATACTCCGTGATCGCGCCGACGCAGCTCGGAGAATTGCGGACGGAAAACCGCATATTATCCCAGCCGACCGTGTTGCAGGAGAGCGCCGGAAGCAGGAGCGTGCCTTCCGACAGAACGGAAAGCAGCGTGTCGATAACGGTCTCCGCGCCGCCGTCCACGTGACCGAGCGAGGAGAGAGAGCTGTGCATAAGGATCGTGTCGTCCTTCTTCAGACCGAGACGGACGAGATCCTCCGCCATTTTCTGACAGATCATGATGTTATCTCCAATCAAAAACGCTTACTGGAAGCTGATTTCTTTGCCGGCGTCGGAAGAATCGTAGATCGCCTGCATAATCTTCGCCATGATAATAACCTTGTCGATGTGAGACGGCAGCTTTTCGCCCGTGCGGATGCAGTTGAGGAAGGAGTTGATTTCCGTCTGGAACATCGGATCCTTGCCGAAGTCAAAGCGTTCTTCGGTCAGTTCGCCGTCCTTCGTGCCCCACATGGTGAAGCCTCCGCCGTAATCGAGACGGATACCCGCCTTCGTGCCGACGAAGTCGATGTAGCTTTCGTTGATACCGATGTTCTGCGCCCATGCGCCGTTGAAGCTGATGGTCGGGCCTTCGGTGCGGATGAAGCCGGTGACGGTATCATCGACGTCGTACGTGCCGGTTTCGACGTTCTTCGTGTTTTCAGCCCACATTTTCTTGTAGACGTAGTTCTTCATGTCAACGCCGAGCTTCGAGTATGCCATACCGGAAACGGTCAGCGGCTGCGGGTCGTCCGTGCAGTACATAGCGATGTCGAGGTAGTGAACGCCCCAGTCGATGAGCGTGCCGCCGCCTGCGATCTCCTTCGTCGTGAAGGCGCCGCCGAGACCCGGGATCGAACGGTGTGCGCGGAAGCAGACGTAAACGTGATAGATCTCGCCGAGTTCGCCGTCCTGGATCAGGCTGCGGATCTTATTGACAGCCTTGTTGAAACGGTTGACAACGCCGATGTTGAGGACCTTGCCGGTCTCGTGCTGCGTCTTCTGCATTTCGAGCGCTTCCTTATAAATACGGGCAGCGGGCTTTTCGCAGAGGACGTTCTTGCCATGGCGCAGGAAATCATTCGCAATGATCGAATGCATCTTGTTCGGGGTGCAGACGGAGACCGCTTCGATTTCGGGATCGTCGAGGATTTCATGATAATCGGTGATGGCCGTGCCGCAGCCGTACTTATTCACGGCATTCTGTGCGCGTTCCGGGATGATATCGCAGAAATACTTGATTTCGCAGGTATCGTTGTTCATGTAGGATGGAATATGCGCGTTGTTCGCAATGGTACCGCAGCCGATCACGGCGACTTTCATTTTTCCGTTTTCCATGGTCTTGATCTCCTTGAGTTTTATATGACAATATATTGGTCAGACAGATCGTTTGACACCTACAGTATAGCAAAATTTCCATGCGTTTTCAAGTGATTTTCAAAAAAGATCACGTTTTTTGATCGATTTCCGCCAATCTTCCCGTGCGGCAGCCGTCAGAAAAAGCCGGACGTCCTCTTATCGGGGATCTCCGGCTTTTTTCTTCCGTTCCCGAGGCGATTCGAACGCCCGACCTACCGCTTAGGAGGCGGTTGCTCTATCCTGCTGAGCTACGGGAACACGGTATGCCGTATTATATCACACTCCGCTGAAAATTGCAAGCGGGCGGCAGATTATACTAAACGAAAAAATCCCCTCTCATCGTTTCAGGTGAGAGGGGATCGTTTCATTTTGAGCGGATCGCTTACCGCTTCTTCTTTTTGCGAAGCGCGGAAATGCCCATAACGCCTCCGGCGAAGGCTGCCGTAACAAGCGTTGCGATGCCTGCCGCATACAGAGACGCGCGGCCGGTACTGCCCGTTGACGGGAGCGGCGGGTCGATCGAGCTGCGCATATTGAACAGCTTCCCTGCCGTGCCGTTCCAGTAGCCGTGGTCGTCTTCCACAGATGTCACCGTAATGCCGCCGTAATCGACCGCGACCCTGTAGGTGACTGCCGGGAGATACTTCGACGGTGTTGCTTCCGTCATGATATAGGTATGGCCGGACGGGAGATCCGCGAAGCTGACCTGTCCGAATTTATCGGAAACGACCGTGATCGGATTGATGGTCGCCCGTTCATCCGCAGGAAAGATCGCGCAGCCCGTGCAGCTCGGATCGTGTGTCAGCGTGAAGGAGACGTTCGAAAGCGTCGTGGCGGTCGCGTCGTTCTGATGGCCGCCGACCTTCGTGAAGGAGAAGTCGCCGAGCCAGCCGTGAACGTACGGCAGTTCGACCGATTTTTCGCGGTGATCAACGGTATGCTCACCGATCAGGACCTCGTATGTGAAACCGAAGTCCGTCGCGCCGTTTGCGGCATATGCCGTGCGCGTAGTATCCCAGTCTTCGAATTCCTCGTCTTCATTGAGGAGGCGGACACGGTACTTGAGGTTATAGTCCGCATCATCGTCGGAAGGCTTCCAGGTGATCGTTCTGGTATCGGGATCGTAGAGAGCGCCGGTCACCAGCTCGTCATTCGCACCGTAGACGGCGTGGAATTCCGTCGGGCTGTTGATGCCGGCAGCCGTCGAGGACGTTGCCGTGATCAGCGCGCCGGTCGCGGGATCGACGAAGCCGAGGAATTCGACCTCATCGCTCATCGGGTCGGTCACGCAGCCGTTCGAGCAGACGACACTGACGGACTCCAGAGCCTTCTCGTAGAACGCGGCAAGTTCTGCTTCGATCAAATCCTGGTCGAAGTTCACACCGTCGCCGACGGAGTCCTTCGTGATAGCGACCGAATAATCGGAGAACGAATCCACGTAGACAGCGTTGTCAATGTGCAGACCGGACACGTACTTGTAGTTGTTCGCCGACTGCCATGTGTTAAAGTCCATGTTTTCGCCGAGAACGACGGAATACAGTGACGAGCCCATATTATGGATCTGTTCGGACAGCCACGGCGGACCCATGACCATTTCCTGATAATAGTATTTGTCCTGGCTTCCCATGCTACCTCCGCCTTGAGACGTGAAGCCGGTCTCTCTCCACTCATAGCCGGGGGTCGCGCTCCAGATCTCCTGCCACTTGCTCTTGAAGGCAGTCGAAGTCGCTTCAGCGCCGATGTAATTACTATAGTTTCTATATTCTTCCGTACTGCCCGGCAGCGCAGAAGTAACACTATCATTTGTTGTCGGTGCACCGTCTGACAGCATGATAACGAACGTGTTGGTCGGGTCAACGTTGTAGGTCGTGTTGTTTACGATATTCTGCAGTTCGCTGTATGCTTTATAGAGACCATACGCAATATTCGTACCGCTTTGAGTATTCATACCGTTGATGGCGTTCTTGATGACCGTATCGTTGCCTGAAACACAAATATCCGTCGCGCCGAGCGTAACAGACGCATTTTTCCAGAAGCCGACTACTTCGACGTAGCACGCTTCGACACCCGTGTCAACTACGTACTGTCTCAACCGATCAATGAACCCCGTCGCGCCGTTTTTGGCCAGCGTAATACGCGGCACAAATGCGTGGTTGTAAGACGTTGTTTCCGATCCGCCGGTGTACGTGGTATGCGAGTTGTTGCCGCTTGAACTGTTATAGTGCTGCGCACCGCAGATCGCGCACATACCGCCGTTTCCGGTCGACATCGACGTCGAGAGGTCGAGCAGCAGAACGATCGCCTGCCGCTTGTTGCTCGGCATAACCACGTCAAGGTCGATGTCGAACATATTCTCTTTGCCGGTCGCGTAGGCGGTAGACGTGTCAATGGTCTTCGTGCAGTCCGCGTCACGGATGACGACCTTGAACGGATCCCAATGGGCGTACAGCGTCACGTCGTGATCGTACACGGTATCCGCGTCAACGACGACGCCGCCCTTGTTCGGTTCCGTATGCCAGTCCTTGAAGGTGTAGTTATCCCGTTCGGGTTCCGGGAGCGTATCGAGTTTACCGAATTCATTCGTGTACAGCTGCTGCCTCGGGCGGCCATCGCCGAAGTCAAACGTGACGACGCTGTAAATCGGCAGCGTATTGTTGAAGACGACGTCCATGCTGCTCGAGGAGCCGTATGTGATCGCGGTCGAATAGACGGACGACACGTCGGTCAGGTCTGCCGGCTCGCCGTCATTGACAGCGGCGGATACGCCTGTCAGGCTGGCGGCGTACGCGCCCGGGTATTCCTCGATCGTATAGCTGCCCGAAGCAAGGCCGAAGATCTTTGCCGTCATGCCGGGGAGCAGGTCGATGCTTTCAAGACGGGTGCTGTACTTGACGGTGGTTCTCAACGTTCCGTCGCTGTTGTACAGTTCGTAATAATCGAATTCCGCCAGCTCACCGGGATTTGCCGCCGTCGAAATGATGTACGACATATCGCTGTTCGTCGGGATCGAACTGTCGGAGCCCGTGACGAGGCAGGTGAGGTTGAAGGACGGATCAGGATCCGCGACCGTGTGGAAAAGCGTTGCCTTTCTCGTCACGCCGTTCGCGATCTGACCGACCGGCAGATAGACTTCGCTGCCGGATTCGACGGGATCCGTGACCGCGCCGCTGCCGCTGACACGACCGGAGATCGTCGTGACGTATTCGGCGGGCGTTTCGGAGATGAAATAGTACTTCGCGGCATCGAGGCCCTCAAAGACGACGTACTGCCCTGCCTTGAGGGAGAAGGTGCCGTTCGTGCCGGTCGCGCCGGTGGACGCCTGATCCCCGCCTGCGTTATAGATTTTGTAGGACACGCCCTGCGCAGGTGAGGCCGAACCGTACGTATCGGCGGCAGCGCTCTTGAGCGTGAACGTGAACGCGGTCGTGCCGGCGACGTAGCCCGAACCAGGTGCCGTGCCGGTGACGTCGTTCGTGAACTTGAGTTTGGACGGCAGAACCGGCGCCTCGTAGGTAACTTTCTTGTAGACGGTCATGTTGGCGTTAGCAGTTGAAGACGCCGCCGCGAATGATGAGCCATCATACGAGAGGTAGTATGTTGTATAGTTCGGCTTACGGCTGATTCTCCATGTTCCGTCTGATTGCAGGCTAAAAGTCGTTTTGCTTGAACTGGTAGTTATTGCATTCCCACCACTCGACAAAGTAAGGTAGTAATTTGTCGTCGAATATCCAGATGTTTGACTTACGGCGTTAGTTACAGTTCCACCGGTACCGTCTGTACTCAATGTCCACTGGTGATACGTCGTTGAACCATTTCCAGTAATTTCGTAATATGTATTATTCCCCACCTGTCCTTTTTCGGTAATCGTAACAGCGTTATCAGTGGAAACATTGCTGCCGTTTCGACCAAATGCATGACCGTTCCGCACGATCATATACGTTTCATTTTTCTTTATATCGGCTGTGGATGTACACTTCACCCAATAGTCCCCGCTTGCAAGACCACCGGACGTCGTTTCGTCGTCTTCCTCTTCCCCATCCGGCGGCGCGCTGATGACCCACGTGCTGAAGTGATCCGTCGTGAACGTCACCGTGTTATCGGCAAAATCAGCGTCCGTGACTTCTTCGAGCTGATGCGACGTTTCGTTCAGATACCAGAGGGCGTTAAAATCTTCATCCATCAGCGGGATCACGACCGTAGCCGTGGCGTCTTCCGGAAAGCCGACAACCGAAATATCATACGCGGCATAGGCGCCGATATCGGTGCTCGCTTCCGCTTCCGCGATCGCCTCGTTGATCCGCGTGACGATCAGGCGGGAACCATAGCAGGTGACCTCAATGCCGGTCGCGGGGTCGGTGAACGTCTGCATATTCGGATCGACCGGCTCTTCCGGCGTGATGACCGGCGAAGCGCTGACGATCCACGTGCCGACGTGATCCGTCGTGAACGTTACCTTGTCGTATTTATCATCAGAATCCGTATTTGCAAACACAGCGTCCGTGACTTCCACGAGCTGATGCGTGCTCTCGTTCAGATACCAGAGGGTGTCATAAGCCGCATCGTCGGACAGCGGGATCACGACCGTGGCTGTACCCGTAAAGTCGGTCACCGCGATCTGATATCCGACGTAGTCGCCGATAGCGTCGTTCGCTTCCGCTTCCGTGACCGAATTTTTCGGCGTTACGGTCAGGCTGGGATCTACCCCGTAGCAGGTGACGGTAATGCCGGTCGGCGTATCGGTCAGCGTATGCCAGTCAGGATCCGGCGTGATCGGCGTGATAGTTCCTACCGTCTGCGGGCTCGTGACAACGGTCGTATCCGTGCCGAGCGTCGTGTTCCAGCTGCCGGAAACGTGGTCGCCATTCGAGGCTGCGCCGGCGGACTTCAGATTGTGCAAACCGTTAGTGTTCCCGTCGGTTAACGTTCCGTCGTCCCAACGACAGATCTCGACAGAATTTCCGGTGATCAGGAACGACGTCATCGTCAGCGTATCATCCGCATTGCAGGCGGCAAGCGATTGAACGGCGGGAAAACTCTGCACCCATTTTTCCCAGTAATACCCGGTGTAGCCGTAGTTCATGTAGGTGAAGTTCAGCGTCTCGGTCGTATAAGAGGAACGGCTGCCGTCCGCCGCGACCTTGATCGTGTCGCCGACGGTATAGAAATTCGCGGAACCGCCGATATAGTCGTCGTCACCGTGCGCGTGATTATGTCCGTAGAGGAAAATGATATTCAGGTCGTCGCCGTAATCGCTGACGATATCAAACAAGCGTTTTCCGTACATACCGTCGCCCTCGGCTACCGTCCGTAGGTCGAAATGAAGCGGCACGTGCGTCAGAATAAAGACGGGCTGATCAGGATGATTCGTCACTCGTCCCGCCAGATAATTATCAAGTGCGGTCAGCGTAGAGGCTTTCGGCGTTCCGGTCTTAGCCGGAAAATCATCCTCGGAAATCGCAAACACGCCGTAGTAGTCGGTATCGTACGCGCCGGAGCCGGTCCAGTTACCGGTCGTATTATCGTGGTTACCCTGAACGAAGATCTCCTGCTGCAGATTCGGGAACGCGGCTTCCATGGCGGACTGGATCTGCGTGATACCGTTATTGGTGTTCGAAGTGGAAAGGTTACTGTCAAAGCCGTAGTCGCCGCCCGCGAAGAACGCATAGGCGTCTATGCCGGTATAGTATGCTTTGATCTTATTCGAGATGTTCGTCAGACGGGTGTTCTGCGTGTTGTAATTGTGCGCCGCGCCGGAAAACTGACCGCTGGAAGGCGACGTATTCGGATCCTGGAAGTCGGAGGCCGCCACGATGAGGATCGGCGTCGGCGTATCGCCCGCAGCATTGAACGTGGGCATTTCGTACGTCTCGGTGAACTCGTCCAGCGTGACCGGCACGATCATCTGACGCTCGGTTTCTTCCGTCTCGTCTCCGGGTTCGGTCTCTTCGTCCGTCTCGATCAGTTCGTCTTCGGTTTCGATCTCTTCGTCCGTCTCGATCAGTTCAACCTCAACCGCGATGACGTCTTCATTCGTCACGCTGACGGTGACCTGCTCCGGCAGAAGCGCGTAGCCGACGATGGCTTCGTCATCCGCCGCGTATTCATAGGCTGCAACGCAGTCATCGCGCCCGCCTTCGATGGTGGAAACGATTCCGTCTTCCACACCGCTGACAAGGCCGACCTGTTCCGCATCCGCCGGATCGCCGTCCGTATCAAGGAAGATCAGGTCGCCGCTCTTCGGCACGTAGGCATCAGCCGCGCGGCAGAGGCCTTCCTCCGCAAACTTATCAAACAGTTCGCCGCAATCGTCAGCAGCCGGGAAATCCCGTACGCCGGCATATTCGGCGCAGAACGAGCAGAACGCCGCATCCCATTCGGTATAGGGACTGCCGCACCAAGCGCCGTAACGGGTATAACCGCGCGTCAGGCCGGATTCCAGTACGGCGTAGTTCTTTTCACTTTCGGTATATCCGAGCTGCGTCTTCGCGATCGAGATCACGTCGTTGCGCCAGTCGCCGTTCAGGTCGGCATCGGCAAACGTCGCCGTCCAGTCGGATTCGTTTTCCAGATCGGCTTCCGGATCGCTCAGGCAGGTCAGATCGTGTACGTGTACCTGCATCGTGCAGATCAGGCTGCCGGAAGCGTCGTAGCAGTTTTCGTTATGTTCGTGCGCAACTTTTCCGCAGAAATATCCGTCGTCTTCAGCCGGCGGTGCGTCGTAGCAGGCCGGACCGTGCGTATGCTCTTCCAGTCCGCAGACGAGCGTCGTCACATTCTCGTAACACTCATCCGTATGCACGTGCTCCGGATCGTCTCCGAGTCCGCATATCTCCGCCGTCTCCGTCTCGTAACATTCGTCGGTATGGGTATGCTCCGGGATCTCGCACGTCAGACTCTGATCCCATGTGAGCGCAGGCAGAATCAAGGCGTACGTCGTAAAGAACACGACGATGCAGGCAAGCACCATGACGACCTTCTGCCATGATTTCGCCGCCTTATTCTGTTTCGTGTACTGGGCAGTCATCTTTTCGACTGTATTTTTCATACTCTGCTTTCCTCCATACCGTGTCGTTGTTTCGCTGCGACGTATATATTACGAAAAGGCATAGTTATAATTATGCATCTTATCAGCCACTATATATTATACTACATTTTGTATGTAATGGGAGACTTTTTTCTCACTTTTTGTAAAATTTTCAGTTTATTAATAAATAGGCAACGAATCACGGCGACAAAAAAAGGTCGGAATCCATAACGGACTCCGGCCTTCTTTATGCGGTTGATGATCAGTTGAGTTCTGCGAAGTACTTGATCGTGCGAACCATCTGGCTCGTGTAGGAATTTTCGTTGTCGTACCAGGAAACAACCTGTACCTGATAGGTGTCGTCGTCGATCTTCGTGACCATGGTCTGGGTTGCATCGAACAGAGAACCGTATCTCATGCCGACAACGTCAGAGGAAACGATCTGCTCTTCGTTGTAGCCGTAGGAAGCGGAAGCAGCAGCCTTCATGGCAGCGTTGATGGATTCCTTCGTCACGTCCTTGCCCTTGACAACGGCAACGAGGATCGTGGTGGAACCGGTGGTTACCGGAACTCTCTGAGCGGAGCCGATGAGCTTGCCGTTCAGTTCGGGAATAACGAGGCCGATCGCCTTGGCAGCGCCGGTGGAGTTCGGAACGATGTTGGCAGCGCCTGCACGTGCACGACGGAGGTCACCCTTTCTCTGGGGACCGTCGAGGATCATCTGGTCGCCGGTGTATGCGTGAACAGTCGTCATGATACCGGAAACGATCGGATACGTGTCGTTCAGGGTCTTAGCCATCGGAGCGAGGCAGTTCGTGGTGCAGGGTGCAGCGGAGATGATCTGGTCGTCCTTGGTCAGCGTCTTTTCGTTGACGGAGTAAACGATGGTCTTCAGATCGTTGCCGGCGGGAGCGGAGATAACGACCTTCTTGGCGCCTGCTTCAATGTGAGCCATGGACTTTTCCTTGGAGGTGTAGAAGCCGGTGCATTCGAGAACGACGTCAACGCCGATCTTGCCCCACGGGCAGTCTGCAGCGTTCTTTTCAGCGTAGATCTTGATTTCCTTGCCGTCTACGATGATGCTGTCTTCGGTGGATTCAACGGTGTGCGTGTTTTCGCCGATCTTGCCGAGGAAGGAACCCTGAGCAGTATCGTACTTCAGAAGATGTGCGAGCATAGCGGGGCGGGTCAGGTGGTTGATGGCAATAACTTCGTAGCCTTCAGCGTCGAACATCTGAGGGAATGCGAGACGGCCGATACGACCGAAACCGTTAATGGCAACTTTTACGGACATG